>CAZLMS010000028.1:0-12985 GCA_964560645.1 uncultured Flavobacteriales bacterium
ATCTTTTAGAGTTTCAAAAAGAAGGATATGTAACCAAAAGCGTAAGTTTTAATACTAAAGTCCCGCCCGACAGAGCTGAATTAGGATTTGCTCCTTTCGGCTTTAATGTTACCCTTTTTAAACAATATGAAGGAGTAAATATTATTATCTTTAACCAACCGGTAGGAAAAATCCACTTTAATCCCGACATAGACGATTTTGATTATGATACCGATTATACCAAATCCATTCAAGCTGCCCTACAACAAGCCGAAGAAGAATTAAAAGAAGAACAGCGCAAAGAAGAACAACGTAAAAAAGAAGAAGAAAAACGCAAAAAAGCCGAAGCGGAAGCTAAGAAAAAAGCGGAAGAAGAAGCTAAACGCAAGGCTGAAGAAGAAGCCAAACGTAAAGCCGAAGAAGAAAAGAAACGCAGAGCCGAAGAAGAAGCCAAGCGTAAAGCAGAGGAAGAAGCTAAGAAAAAAGCGGAAGCGGAAGCCAAACGGAAAGCAAAAGAAGAGGCTAAACGAAAAGCAGAGGAAGAAGCCAAGCGTAAAGCGGAAGAAGAGGCAAAACGAAAAGCTGAAGAAGAAAAACAAAAACAACTTGAAGCACAACGCAAAGAAGAAGAGCGCAAAAAGTTAGAAGCACAAAAGGAAGCCGAGCGGCAGGCTAAACTTAAAGCTAAAGAAGAAGAGGAAAGACGCAAACAACTCGAAGCCCAAAAAGCCGAAGAAGAAAAGAAAAAACTGGCAGCGCAAAAGGAAGCTGAAAAACAAGCTAAACTTAAAGCCAAAGAGGAAGAAGAAAAACGCAAACAACTCGAAGCTCAAAAAGCCGAAGAAGAAAAAAACAATGCTTTAAACACTCAATCTGACGAGGAAAACAAGCAAAAAGGATTGGTGTCTGGGTCTTCCGGCAATGAAACCAAAGACTTGCCTGAAATTGGCAAAGGAACCGACAAAAAGAATACAAATGTCGCAACAGGAACAAGCGGAAATGAAGAAAAAAACAATCTCGCATCACAAACCGAAACAGAACCGCCGCCAAAAAAAATCTCAGGAGGAATGGGCAGCGGGCGAGTTGATAAACCTCCCGTTACAGCCCAACCGGGTGGAGATGAAAAAAGACGAGCCTTGGTAGAACAATCAAAAGAAGAGGCTCGCAAAAAAGCCCTGCAAGCCAAAATGGAAGAAGAAAAACGCAAAAAAGAACTCCAAGCCCAACTGGAAGCATCCAGAAAATCGGAATTAGCGGAAAAATATCCCGAAGGAAAAACCGAAGAAATTAAAATCGAAGGAAACAAAAAGATTACTTACATTTATATCAATAAAAACGGAATTGTAACTGTATATCGAAAAGTGGAACACCATTGGGGAGCTGTTTATTATTTTAAAGAAAATCGTGCAATATCTAAAGCCGTTTTCGATTTGGAAACCGAACTTTAATGAAAATAATTGCTATAGGAAAAACCACGGAAAACTACCTCCAACAAGGCATTGACGAATATTTAAAACGACTTAAAAACTATCCTCCGGAAGTTTCTTTTGAAATTGTCCAACCCAAAATTAAATCTAATAAACTTTCTGTGGAAGAAATAAAAAAAATAGAAGGCGCCGCTTTGCTAAAAGCCATTCCGGAAAATGCCTTTTTAATATTACTGGACGAGAAAGGTAAACAATATTCGTCCGTAGGATTTGCAGAGTTTTTGTCTCATACTGTTATGCACCATAAAAACCCTGTTTTTTTAATCGGAGGGGCATACGGCTTTTCAGAAGAAATTTATCAAAAGGCAAATGTTCAAATAAGCTTGTCTAAAATGACATTTTCTCATCAAATGGTGCGGTTGTTTTTAATAGAACAAATCTATCGTGCCGCCACTATTTTAAAAGGCGAAAAATATCACCATGCGTAAAAACGCCCCCTATTCATCGAAGCACTCAGCCTCCTTTAAAAAACAAAATTACTTACAAAAATTTTGTAAACCCGAGGCGTTACGAAAACAGCCCTACGCCTCCTGTTACACCTACTTTTTTAGGATTCACTACCATTACGGGTATCAGCGCTTCATTTGTTAAAATGGCTTGTTCATCACTTCCGCCCAAAAATCCTTCGTTTTCGTTCATAATAGAAATCAAATCGGCATCAATGGAAACAGCATATTTTATAATATCTTTTCTAAAATTGTCACCTTCGGTTATTTTGGTCGTAAACGCCACGTTATGGTCCGATAAGTATTTTTTAGCAAATAAAATATTACCTTTCAATATTCTTACCTCTTCTTCTTCAGCGGCATTGGGTACTAATAAATGTATTTTGGATTTAAAATATCGCGCCACTTCGGCTGCTAACGCAAGTTTTTGTTTAGTATAGGTAGATAAATCTAATGGCACTACAATGTTTTTATATCCGTCGGGTTTAGGCTGTTTGTCTTGTACTACAATAAACGGCGCTTCCGAATTTTTAATAACCCGCATGGCATAACTTCCGAAAAGTTTTTGATTGATTCCCTTTACCCCATGGGTTCCCATAAAAATCAATTTGGCATTTAATTCCGCAGCCGTATCACCAATATCATCAAAAATATTCCCCACCCGAACAAGCGGCTCTATGTCTATACCCGACTCTGCCTGAGCTTTTTGAGCAACTTTTGTTAATTCGGAAAGTTTTTCTTCTACAACAGATTTATCATCTACAATATGAAGTAGTTTCACCTTCCCGTCAATCGTTTTTGCCGTAACTACGGCATGTGCCAAAGCAGTATCTGCTACTTTGGTAAAGTCATAAGGAACAAGAATAGCTTGTTTTTTCATGTTTTGAATTTTTCTAAATATTCGGCAAATTTATACTTTTTCAATTAAACGAATAGTTATTCATAAATTATTTAACAAGGTTTAATTGCATGAAAATAACTCTTGCTTTTTTTAAAGAGAAAAATTTTTCATGTATTTTTATCGAAAAAATACCCCATGTCTTTTGCCGATAAGTTTGAAAAATCGTTCAAAAAACTGTTGCCTTCTCCATTTTCCATTGCACTGATTTTAACATTAGTGGTTTTTTTTGCCGCTCTTTTTTTCACAAAGCCACCATCAGAAAGTGAGTGTTATTCGTGGACTTTGCTCAAATTTTGGGAAAAAGGCTTATGGAACAACGGTTTGTTGGTATTTGCTTTTCAAATGATGTTAATGCTGGTTTTGGGTCATGTTTTAGCGCTGGCTCCTTTTGTGAATAAGATTATAAATGCTTTTTTGACAATCTGTAAGGATTCCGGAAGTGCAGCTGCTACAGTGGCGGGTTTAACTGTTATAGTCAGTTTTTTTAATTGGGGATTAGGTCTTATTTTTGGTGCCGTATTTGCCCGAAAAGTAGCTGATTATGCTTTATCCAACCGCATTCCCGTTAACTATCCGTTAATAGGAGCAGCGGGATATTCGGGATTAATGGTATGGCATGGCGGAATCAGCGGTTCGGCTCCTATCAAAGTTGCCGAAAACGGACATCTTCAAAATATAATGCAAGGTATTCTACCTGAAGAACAATTGCAAAATCTTCCGGAATCCGTTTTGTTTAATGAAACCGTCTTTTCATTTTCCAATATTGTTTTGTCTTGTGTTTTAATAGTGGTAATTCCTCTTGTTATGTTTTTATTGGGAAAAAATATCCCTCCTTCTAACCTTAGCTTTTTGGAACTTACAAAGGTTTCCGAATCGCCGATTCAAATAAAACCCGAAGGGGCAGAAAAAATAGATTATTTAAAATGGACAGGAAAGTTTTTTGGAGCGGTTATTATCGGCTATGCATTAATTTCTCTGATAATGTCTCCAAATTGGTTAAAAGAAATTACTCCGAATTTTATTAATTTTTGTTTACTGGGAATGGGGTTATTCTTTCATCAAAACATCAAAAACTTTTTGAATGCGGTAGATGAAGCTATTTCCGGGGCTTCCGGTATTCTCATTCAATTTCCCTTATATTTTGGCATTATGGGAATAATGAAAAATAGCGGTCTTATTGCTTTAATGTCGGATTTTTTTATTTCTATCTCCAATGAAACAACACTTCCGATATTTACATTTATAAGTGCCGGAATAGTAAATGTTTTTGTTCCCAGCGGGGGCGGGCAATGGGCTGTGCAAGGACCGATAGTAATTAAAGCGGCTTTAGAATTAGGCGTGCCGCTTTCTAAAAATATTATGGCATTAGCCTACGGCGACCAGCTTACTAACATGATGCAACCTTTTTGGGCACTTCCACTTTTGGGAATTACCAAGCTAAAAGCCAAAGAAATTCTTCCTTATACGTTAATTCTAATGGCGGTGGGAGGGATTGTGTTTTCGCTCGGTCTTTTGTTGCTGTAACACTTTTACTCAATAGACGCTTCGCTTTCGGGGACTATGGTTTTGTCTTTAAATTTAATACTCAACATAAGTTCATGGGTTCCTCCGCTATATTGTTTTAACCCGGAAGTAGTAATGTCATAGGAATATCCTATAGAAATATTATCCTGAAAAGTATATCCCGCCATTATGGAAATTGCATCCAGGGTTCTGTATGTGCCTGCCAACCATATCATGTTTTTGTATGAAATTTTTAATGAGCCGTCTATTTGTAACGGAACAGGAGAAACATATTTAACCAAAACAGAAGGTTGTACGGCAAAATCATCGTTAATATCATAAGTATATCCGGCAGCGGCATAAAAATGATTAGCTAATCGAGATTTTGTTTCGGGATAATCTTTAAAAAACTGTAATTTAAACGGAATTAACTGCGGAGCAGAAAGCGACACAAAAAACTTTTCGTGATATAGATAAGCACCAAACGTTGCGTCGGGAATAATTACAGATTGCAACGCATTGCTAACTGCTATATCCGGGTCTTGAGTGGTTAGCTTGGAACCGTCCACGGCAAACTGCATAACTCCGCCGCCTAACCCTAATCCTAATTTTATAGTTTCATTTAATTTTAAATGATACGCATAGGAAAGCATAAGCTCTGTTCTTCTCGTCGGTCCTACAATGTCTGTATAAATAGTTCCTCCCACTCCCATTTTTTCATTATTTAACGGACCATTCAAGGTCATAATATAAGTTCTGGGCGCATCTGTTATGCCGGTCCATTGATAACGAGTATTCATTTTCCCCTCAAAAAAGGAATTACTCCCTCCGTAACCAGGGTTTAGCGCATACATGTTGAATAAATATTGAGAATAGTGCTGGTATTGTTGGGCGTTTACCGAGCAAGTTATGAGGAACAATAGTGATATAGCTAATAATTTTTTCATAGTCATTATTTTAGTAGTTCTATCTTAATATTGTTATTGGTCCGGTAATGGGGTCGGGCAAGTCAGGATGGTTAAGTAATATTACATAATAGTATGTTCCCACAGGAACAAGTTTGCCGTTATATGTTCCGTCCCACGGATTTGTATATCCGGGTTCAGAGCGGTAAAGTTGTTCTCCCCAACGGTTATATATTTCTACAATTGCATCCGGATAGTTTTGGATAAAATCAATTTGCCAAACTTCATTTACACCGTCACCGTTAGGAGAAAATGCAGACGGGAACTCAATGGCTTTAATAGCAATTAAAACAACAGAATCCGTAGCCATACAACCATTTTCATCTGTTCCTGTTACATAAAGAGTATATTCACCTTCTTCGGTTGGTGTATATACAGGATTGGCTTTAGTAGAATCATCCAGCCATAGAGACGGTGACCATGCAAAGGTATAAGTATCTTCTCCTGTAGGATTACCTCCAATGGTTTTGCCTTTTCCGAGAAGAATTTCTATTGTTTCGCCGGCATCAACAACAGGCAACGGATGTACGGTTACCTTAACCGTATCATAATTTATACAACCGTTAAAAGTCGCTGCCACTACATAGTTGTTTTCACCAAGAACCGGCACAACAGAATAAGTTTGTGTAGTATCCGCATTTTCCCATATATAGGTTACATTTGGATTAACAGGGCTTCCTTGATATGCCAAATATCCGGTTGCGGAAAGCGCAAGAGTATCTCCATAATCACAAACAGCGGTATCGGTAGTAGCTTGAACAATCAAATCAAGCGAGTCTTTTACATCAATACAAGAAGAGAAGGAACACATTGCCGCATCCAATACAGTTACACAGTAATTTCCTGCAGAAAGCCCGCTAATGGAATCTGTATTCATAGTATTGTTCCATGAATATGAATATGGAGCGGTACCTCCTGTTCCTTGAATTTGAATAACTCCCGTGGCTGCACCGGTACAAACATTAGAAATTATTCTGACAGTATCAAACCCTAAAGCAGAAGGCTCGGAAACTGTAAAAGACAACATATTTGTACAACCGTTATTGTCGGTTAAAGTAACAGAATAGCTGCCTGCCGCAAGCCCTGTTACAACCTGAGTATTTGCACCGGAACTCCATTGGAAGTTATACGGAAGTGTTCCTCCCGTAGCCGCCACAGAAGCAGTGCCTGTGGCATTGCCGTTACAATCTACATTTTCTATATTAGGTAAGCTGAACACTATTTCGGCAGGAGATTCAATACTCACACTGTTAATAGATTTACAACCGTTAGCATCCGTTACGGTTACCGCTGTCATTCCTTCACATAAATTATTTGCCGAAGTTGTAGATTGCCCGTTGCTCCATTGATATGAATATGGAGAAGCGCCGTAAGAAACACTTACCTCTGCTGTCCCGTCGCAAATTCCATTACAACTGGTGTTTGTTTGAGAAACAATGAATGCAGAAAGGTCGGAATCACTTAAATTGTAGGTGAAGGAATTATTACATGTTCCATCAGATACGGTTACGGCATAGCTGCCGGCAGAAATTCCGTTGATAGAAGATGTTGTTGCGCCGTTGCTCCAAGTGTAAGAATAACTTGTAGAACTTCCTCCCGACACATTGATGCTTATTGCACCATTGGCAGTGTTACAAGTAGTTGGGGTGATAAATTCTGCAGCAACAATTTCGTTTGGAGCAGAAATAGTAATACTTTCAACAGTTTTACAATTATTAGCATCGGCAACTTCTATTAAATATTCTCCTGCACACAAGTTAGAAGCACTTGTTCCGAAAGATACGTTAGGCAACCAACCGTATGTGTATGGAGAAACACCACCGCTTGCTTCGAAAGAAATAACGCCGTCGCACGAATTGAAACAAGAAGCGTTGGTAACACTTGTATTTACTACAGGTCCGTTAATATTGCTTACCCCGAAAGTAAAGGTTTCACTACAACCGTTATTGTCGGTTACGGAAACCTCCCATATTGCCGCAAACAAGTTATTTGCCGTATTTCCTGATTGCCCGTTACTCCATAGGTAAGAGTAAGGCGAAACTCCTCCGGAAGCAGTTGCTACGGCACTACCATTTGCATCATTACAAGTAGCGTCTGTTACGGAAATACTTGCCGTAACGGGAGCAGGCTCAGAAATGGTTACATTTACCGATGCCACACAGTTATTAGTGTCCGTAACTTGAAGAGTATATGTTCCGGCAGACAAATTAGAAACATCAGGCGTTCCTACAGGTGTAATTCCTCCGGGATTCCATAAGTAAGAGAATGGTGTAGCAAATCCGGTAACAGAAACATCCACACTTCCGTCATCGCCTCCGTTACAAGACACGTCCGCTACGTTGTTTACGGTAATCATGGGCGAACCGATATTGATGCAGTATGTTTGATTACAACCATTGTTATCGGTTACGGTTACACAATAAGTTCCTCCCGTAAGTCCTGTAATGGAAGGGGTGTTTCCTCCGTTGCTCCATGAATAATTATATGGAGAAACGCCTCCCGAAACTTGAATTTCCACGCTTCCGTTATTTCCGGTTACACAAATGGTAGTTCCGGAGGCAACAGTGTCTATTAGTATCGGATTAGGTTCTGTTACCGTTACGTTCTCTTGAATGCTACAATTATTCTTATCTGAAACGGTAATACCGTAAACACCTACAGACAATCCTGTGGCAGTAATATTGTTTTGTCCGTTACTCCACTGATAGTTATAAGGCAATGTTCCGCCAATTACTACAGCAGTGGCTTCGCCGGTAGAAGCTCCGTTACAACTTACATTGGAAACTACTACATTACTCAATTCTACAGAATCAGGTTGATTGATAGTCATTAGCTGGTAAACTTTACAATTAGGTGTTCCGTTGTCTGTAACTTCTATTATGTAATCTCCTGCCGGGATGTTTGTCAAAACATCTGATGTGGCACCGGCTATAGGATTTGATGAAGCATCCATCCATTGGTAAGAATAACCGGGGGTTCCCCCCGTTACAGTTACCGAAGCAGAGCCGTTGCTTAATCCGTTACAAGTAACATCTGTAGTTGCAAAGGAAATTACGGGAGCATCAATAGGATTGAGGTTATAGGTGAATGTTTCGGAGCACCCGGTTCCGTCGGTAATAGTTAAGTAATATATGCCTGATGCTAATCCAGTAACAATACTTCCTGTTTGAGGAATGCTCCAATTGTAGGTATATCCGCCACCGGAACCACCCTTTCCATATACTTCAATAATTCCGTTATTAGTGCCACAATTTGGAGGAGTGATTTTTACACTGTCTTCAATTTGAGAAGGAGAATCCACAGTAATAAATTCTACGTCAATACAACCGTTATCATCATTTACTTGTAACGTATATACACCATTGGGCAATCCTGTGGCAGTATTTGAATTACTTACATTCGGTGTCCAATTATAAACATAAGGACTTGTTCCGCCCGAAACAGACACATTTATACTTCCGTCGGGGATAGCGTAGCAAGAAGTATTATTTACATTGGTTACAGTTACAGATGGTCCGTTAATGTTAGAAATACCCCCTGTAAAGACTTTGGTACAACCGTTGTTATCAGTCATAGAAACTTGATAGATTCCTGCAGGAACATTTGAAATAGAAGCTCCGGTTGCTCCGGTTGTCCATATGTAATTGTACGGTGTTATCCCGCCTGTTACGGAAACAGCCAATCCTCCGTCTGTTCTATTACATGTAGCAGGCGTTTCCGTAAAGGTTACTTGGAAGGTGTTTGGTTGATTAACTTGGAAAGTCTCAATCAATAAACAGTTGTTATTATCGCGAATCTCTACAGTATAAGAACCGGCAAGCAGGTTTGCAATATCTTCACTTGTTTGACTTCCCATTACAGGAGGAGGATTCCACAAGTAGGTAAAGGGCGGGTTAGGACCGGTAACAGTAATATTAATAGCACCGTTAAATTGTCCGTAGCACAACACATCTTGAACTTGTGAATTGGAAATAACAGGACCGTCAATATCAATTACGGCAACACTTGCCACATTATTACATCCTAAACTGTCTTGTACGGTAACATTATATGTTCCGGAAGGAATTCCCGTAATTGAGGCTGTAGTAGCACCGGTTCCCCAAGTATAAGAATATCCGCTTACTACCGAAGGCGTTCCTCCTGTAGCTGTTACCATTGCAGAACCGTCAGAGAATCCGCAATGAGCATCTATTTTAGAGGTAGTAATACTAATTGGAGAAGGTTCAGATATAGAGGTGTTGGCAGTGGTAGTACAGTTGTTTATATCCGTAACGGTAACAGTGTATGTTCCGTCAGGCAATCCGGAAGCTGTTTGAGTATTTTGTCCGTTACTCCATAAATAAGAGTAAGGAGAAGTTCCTCCGGAAGCAAATGCCGTAGCATTCCCATCAGCTAATCCAAAACAAGAAACATTATTTACAGTAATTGAAACCGATAATGGAAGAGGTTCGGTAATAGTTACATTGTCTGTAACCATACAAGTAGTAGGTACGGTTGCGTCATAAACGGAAACCGTATAAATCCCTGCGGAAAGATTGTTTGCCGTTTGGGTACTTTGACCATCGCTCCATTGGTATGTAAAAGTTCCTCCGCCTCCTACAGCCACAGCCGTAGCACTTCCCGTAGAATTTCCATTACAATCTACCTGAACAATATTAGTGATAGTGGTTAAAATAGCAGAGGGACGGGTAATAGTTACAATATCCGTATAAACCGCAGTACAAAAGTTTGCTGTTACACTAAGCGTATAGGTTCCTGCATCTAATCCGGTGGCAACATTTCCTGTTTGTCCGTTACTCCAAGCATAACTGTAAGAAGTTGAAGCTCCGGTTACAGAAGCCGTACCGTCTGTTAAATTAAAGCAAGTAATATCTGTAGAGGATACGGTAATGTTAATAGGAGTAGGAGGCGTTACGGTGAAATCATAAGTATTTGAACAATTAAAAGCAGATTGATCGGTAATAGTTACAGAATAAACGCCGTCATTTAATCCTGTAATGGAAGAGGTGGTGGCACCATTAGACCAATTGTAAGTATAATCGGTTGATTGCCCTCCGGAAGGTGCTAAAGCGATGCTTCCGTCTGTTTGCCCGACACAAGAAACTCCGGTTACGGTTGCATTTGGAGAAATCGGCAACGGTTCACTAATAGAAATCACTTCTGCAGCCGAACAACCGCTATTGTTAATAACTTCCACCTGATAAGTACCGCCGCTTAATCCTGTAGCCGTAGTAGATGTTTGCCCTATTGCTACAGGTCCGGGCAATTCATACCATTGAACTTGACAAGGAGGATCTTGGCATGCTCCCAGTTGATAAATCATTGTCGCAGTTCCGTCAGAAGCCGCATTACAAGAAACATCAGTGCCTGTAATTGTTATTTGCTCAGCACCAATATCGTTGATTGTAAAAGGAGAAGAAACGGTGCAGTTATTAGCATCAGTTACGGTAACCACATATCCTCCGGCAACAAAGTTGTTTATTGTAACGGACGGATTTCCTGATGCTGTTGTTTGACCTGTTGCATTGGAAGGCGCCCAAGTAAAATCATAACCGGCAACTCCTCCCGAAACTGTTACGGTTACGCTACCGTCAGAGCCTCCGCAAGTAGAATTGGCAGTATTTATATTTACGGTAATAGCAGAAGGCTCGTTAACGGTTTCCGTAACGGTTGATACACAACCTGTAGAGATATTATGAGTAATGGTTACAGTATATGTTCCTGCCGGTAATCCCGAAATGTTTTGAGTGCCGGCACCATTACTCCATGAATAAGAATAAGGCGTATTAGAACCGGTTACAGTTAATGAAATTGCACCGGTAGAATTTCCGTTACACAAAACGTCTGTTTTAGAAACGGTAACTTGTAATGCCGTGGGCTGTGTAATGCTTATCGTTTCCGTAATCAAACAATTTTTAGAATCT
The DNA here is from genome assembly GCA_964560645.1 of uncultured Flavobacteriales bacterium. Lineage (GTDB taxonomy): Bacteria > Bacteroidota > Bacteroidia > Flavobacteriales_G > NORP312 > CAZLMS01. Next base: position 11,206 of record CAZLMS010000028.1, read on the forward strand.
GTAGCGGAAACCGTATAAATGCCTGCCGGAAGACCTGTAGCAAGAGCTGTTGTTTGGTTTTGAGGGTCATTCCATGCGTATGTGTAAGCAGTGCTGTTACCTCCGCTTACGGTAACTTGTGCATATCCGTCAGATAAACCAAAACAAGAGACGTTGGAAGAAGAAGAAGATGTAATACTTAATGCAGAGGGTTCGGTAATAGTTACAGATTCTACAAATTCACAGATTCCTCCTGCTCCGGTTATAGAAACTTGATAAACTCCCGCTCCGAGATTCAAGGCAGTAGAAGTTGTACTTCCCAATGTGCTTTGTCCATCTGACCATTGGAAATTATATGGAGATGTTCCACCTGACACCTCAGCAATTGCTTGCCCGTCTGAAAGACCATTACAAGAAACTGGTACAGCGGTAATAGTTGTGCTATATGGAGAAGGCTCGGTAACTGTTAGAGGAGATGTTACGGTAATACAGCCATTATCATCCGATACAGTTACTATATACGTGCCGGGAAGTAATCCCGTAATATTTCCGGGATCTCCTGATGTTGTTCCTGAAGACCATTGGAAGGTGTATCCGGTACCGGCAGAAGTTGTTCCTCCCGATGCATCTACAATAATAGACCCGTCACTTCCTCCGTTACAAGTTACATCATTCACAAAAATATTGGTAAAAGTAATTGCTGAAGGTTCCGTAACATTGTAAGAGAATGTCTGAGAACAACCGGAGCCGGAGTTTCCGGTTACGGTCAAATCATACGTGCCGGCAGTTAAAGAAGATATGTCTTCTGTTGTTGCTAAATTAGACCAAGTAAATACATAGGGAGAAACACCTCCCGTAACGGTAATACCAATAGCTCCATTATTACCTCCGTTACACGAAACAGAAGAAACATTTTCTACAACGGTAATAGAAGCGGGATCTGTAAGTGTAGTACTTTCGATATTACTACAAGAAGCTCCGTTTGTTACAGACACATAATAAACACCGGCAGACAATCCTGCTAAAGTTAGCAAATTGTTGCTTCCCGCTATAGGAGAGCTGCTTGCATCCAGCCATATCCAGTTTACAGGGGGGGTATTATTAGTAACGGAAATTGTGGCTTCTCCGTCAGAAAATCCGGGACATGAAGGGTTTGTTACAGATGTAAAGGTTGCAAAATCACCGCCTAAATCGTTTATTACTACCGTATGGGTATTTGAACATCCCGAACCGTCAGTAACAGTTACGGTATATGTGCCTCCACATAAATTATTTGCCGTAGCGGAAGTTTGATTAGCCGGATCATTCCATTGATAAGTATAGCCGGCACCACTTCCTCCCGAAACAGACACCGAAGCAGAACCGTTGCACGGGGTTACCCCACAAGTTGCATCTGTAAGACCCGTAGTAGTAATAGTAATTGCTGTCGGCTCAGTAAGTGTTGTAGACGAAACCGTTGTACAAACACCTGAAGATACAGTTACGCTGTATGCTCCGGCGTTTAATCCGCTAATAACAGAAGTGGTTTCACCATTAGACCATATATAAGAATAACTTGTAGTAGGACCTCCGGCTGCAGTAACAGTTATGGCACCGTCCGAAGACATGTTACAAGATAAGTTTGATTGAGAGAGGGATACAGATAAAGCAGGAGGACAAGTAATCGTTACACTTTCTACTTGAGTACACGTAGCAGTTGCATCCTGAATAGATACGGAATAGATACCACAAGTTAAATTGCTTACGGAAGAGGTATTTCCCGGGAAGCCTCCGCTCCAATTGTATGAATAAGGCGAAACGC
>CAZLMS010000029.1:0-12967 GCA_964560645.1 uncultured Flavobacteriales bacterium
CATCACCCAAAATATCGGATAAAACGGCAAAATTTCCGTCGGAATCCGTAATTAATCCCATCGCAATTCCGGAAACACCTGTCTTTACGGGAACACCAGCATCCATCAATGCCAGAGAACCTGCACAAACGGTAGCCATAGAGGATGAACCGTTAGACTCCAGAATATCCGAAACCACTCTTACCGTATATGGAAAATCTTCGGGCATCACTTGTTTTAAAGCTCGCTGGGCAAGGTTCCCGTGTCCTACCTCCCGGCGACTGGTTCCTCTCAGCGGACGTGCTTCACCGGTAGAAAAAGGCGGAAAGTTGTAATGTAAAATAAAATCTTCCATTCCTTCAATGAAAGCCCCGTCTATCATTTGCTCGTCTTTCTTATTACCGAGCGTAACAGTGGTAAGGGATTGTGTTTCTCCACGGGTAAAAACCGCTGAGCCGTGTGTTCCGGGCAAAAAATCCACTTCTGCCCATATCGGACGTATTTCATCGAGTTTTCTACCGTCTAATCGAACCCTTTCTTTCAAAATAACTTGTCGCACGGCTTCTTTTTCTACTTGATGATAATATTGCTTTATCAGAAATGCCTTTTCGGTTTTTTCTTCGTCCGAAAGCGTATTCAAAAATTCATCCAATACAGCGGCAAAACGTTCTTTTCTTTTTTGTTTGTCTGCAATTCCTTGCTTAGCTATTTCATAGCACTTATCGAAACATGCATTTTTAATTTTTTCATAAAGTTCTTCATCGGAAGTTTCATGCTGATACTCTCTGGTAATATCTTTTTTCCCGACTTTTTCGGCAAACTCGTTAATAGCTTGACATTGAACTTTAATTGTTTCATGGGCTTTTTTGATAGCATCAAGCATCTCTTCTTCGCTCACTTCTTTCATTTCTCCTTCCACCATCATAATACTGTCGGGAGTGCCGGCTACCATTAAGTCTATGTCGGCATTTTCAAGTGCGTTAATGTCGGGGTTGATTACAAATTCACCGTTAATTCGAGCTACTCGCACCTCGGAAACGGGTCCGTTAAAAGGAATATCGGATATGGCTAAAGCTGCTGCTGCCGCTAAACAAGCTAAAGCATCGGGCGGGGTTGTGTTATCTGATGATATAAGTTGAACAATTACCTGTGTATCTGCGTGAAAATCTTTCGGAAAAAGTGGTCTCAAAGCTCTGTCTATTAAACGGGCAATAAGAATTTCATAATCGGATGGTCTTCCTTCTCTTTTCAAAAACCCGCCGGGAATTCTTCCTGATGCGGCAAATTTTTCTTTGTATTCTACCGTGAGCGGCATAAAATCCACATCGTCTTTGGCATCTTTATTAGCCACAGCAGTAGCTAATAACATGGTGTTGCCTTGTTTAAGTAATACCGCGCCGTCTGCTTGTCTTGCCAAACGGCCTGTTTCCAGTACAATTTCTTCGCCTCCCGGCATGGAAATCGAGTGTTGAATGTAATTCGTCATAATAGTTTAATTTAAAAATAAAAAGTACCTGAATGGTACGAGAATAAAAAAAGAAAAGGCAATTTTGAAATTGCCTTTTCCCGGAATGGTTGATTTACTTTCTTAATCCTAATTCTTTAATAATGGCTCTGTAACGTTCTATATCTTTTTTCATAAGATAGTTAAGCAATCTTCTTCGCTTCCCTACCATTTTAATTAAAGCTCTTTGTGTTTGATAGTCTTTATGATTCTTTTTCAAATGCTCGGTCAAATGAGCGATTCTGTGAGAGAATAATGCAATTTGTGCTTCTGCAGTTCCTGTGTCTGCAGCGTTTTTACCGAATTTTTCAAAAAATTGCTTCTTTACTTCTGGTGTTAAATACATCTTTATAACTTTTTTACTTCTTTCTTAATTAGCTTGCAAAAATACGATTATTTTTCTAATAAAGATAAAAATTGTGAAATCTTTTGTTTCAAATCCTTTCTTTCTACAATAAAATCAAGGAACCCGTGTTCAAGCAAAAATTCGGAAGTTTGAAAGCCTTCGGGCAAATCTTTACCGATAGTTTCTTTTACTACTCTCGGTCCTGCAAATCCGATAAGCGCCCCCGGCTCGGCAATATTTATATCTCCCAACATAGCAAACGATGCGGTTACGCCTCCTGTAGTAGGGTCTGTTAATACAGAGATATATGGAATTTTAGCATCGGAAAGTTGGGTGAGCTTGGCAGAAGTTTTTGCCATTTGCATAAGTGAAAAAGCTGCTTCCATCATTCTTGCCCCCCCTGATTTGGATATGATTACCAGAGGATAATTGTGCTTTAGGCAGTAGTCGCAAGCGCGGGCTATTTTTTCACCCACCACCGAACCCATAGAACCTCCAATAAAGGAAAAATCCATGGCAGCTACCACAATATCCCTGCCGTCAGACTTGCCTGCAGCTGTTCTGATAGCATCTTTTAACCCTGTTTTTTCTTGTGATTTTTTAACGCGCTCTTTATAGGGTTTTGTATCTACAAATTCCAGCGGGTCGGCTGAAGAAAGATTAGGGTTCAATTCCTTGTATTTTTCTTCGTCAAAAAGTATTTTAAAGTATTCTTCAGAACCTATCCTGTCATGATAATTACATTTTTCACAAACGTAGAGATTGGTGATATGGTCTTCCGAAGGTACAACATGGTTACATTTGGGACATTTGTACCATAAACCTTCCGGTGTTTCTTTTTTTTCTTTTGTAGGGGTTAAAATCCCTTCTTTTAATCTTTTAAACCACCCCATATTTTCGGGTTTTACAGTTATGCAATAGTAATATCGTCAGAGAGATAAACGTCTTGGATAGCATGAAGCAATTCTACCCCTTCCTTCATTGGTCTCTGAAATGCTTTTCGTCCCGAGATTAGTCCTTGCCCTCCGGCTCTTTTGTTGATTACAGCTGTTTCTACCGCTTCCGCCAAATCGGTTTGTCCGGATGAAGCACCTCCTGAGTTAATAAGACCTACCCGCCCCATGTAACAGTTAGCTACTTGATAACGGGCTAAATCTATCGGATGATCGGTTGTAAGTTTTTCATATACCAGCGGGCTTGTTTTACCAAAACCGATAGCGGTATATCCGCCGTTGGTAGTAGGAAGTTTTTGTTTGATAATGTCAGCTTGAATGGTTACTCCGATATGATTGGCTTGTCCGGTAATATCGGTAGCAGTATGATAATCCACACCGTCTTTTTTAAAGGCGGGATTTCTTAGATAGCACCATAAGATAGTAGCCATTCCCAATTCATGCGCTCTTTCAAAAGCCATAGAAATTTCTTGAATTTGCCGGGAAGATTCGGGAGAACCGAAATAAATGGTAGCTCCCACAGCCACAGCACCTAAATTCCATGCTTCTTCCACGCTTCCAAACAGTATTTGGTCGTATTTATTGGGATAGGTTAGCAATTCATTATGATTGATTTTTACAATGAAAGGAATTTTATGAGCATATTTTCGAGAATTGGCAGCTAATACACCGAAAGTGGAAGCCACTGCGTTACATCCTCCTTCTATGGCAAGCTTGATAATATTTTCAGGGTCAAAATAAATAGGATTGGGTGCAAAAGATGCTCCCGCAGAATGTTCTATCCCCTGGTCTACGGGCAAGATAGATAAATATCCCGTACCGCCTAATCTTCCGTGGTTATAAATAGTTTGAAGGCTTCGTAAAACTTGGGGATTTCGATTGGTCGGCGCAAAACTTCTATCTACAAAATCCGGTCCCGGCAAGTGTATTTGCTCTTTAGTAATGGTTTTACATTCGTGCGTTAACAAATCGGAGGCTTTTTCGCCTAATAGACTTTCAATTTTTGACGTGGTTGCAGTGCTCATTTTTCAGTTTTTTGGAGTTCATGCAATAATGTGCGAAATTAAAAAATATTTTGAAGCAAAATGCAATGGCTTTTGGAGACCCGGACTTGGGAGCAAATAGAAAAAATCGGAGTTTTTTGTAAAAGCAGCTATGACAGATTAAAATTCAATCATTTCAATTTTATTTCTTCCGATTTTTAACTTTCCTTGATTCTCAAGTTTTTTCAAAAGACGGGAAATAACCACTCTCGAACTGTTCAAGTCATAGGCAATTTCCATGTGTGAAGTGTGCAAGGTGGTAGAACCTGTTACTTTCACTTTGTCGGTCAGATATTTCCAAAGACGCTCATCTAATTTTTTAAATGCTATATCTTCAATGGTTTCCAATAGTTCATCAAACCGCTGATTGAAAGAATTGAATACAAAAGCTCTCCATCCGGGATATTCTACAATCCATTTATCGGTTTTCTCCATAGGAACCATTAAAGCCATCCCGTCTGTTTCCGCAATGGCTACAATGTTACTTTCATGCTTGGTAAGACAGCAATTTAAAGCCATCGCACAGGTGTCGCCCGCTTCGAGGTAATACAACAAAATATCGTTTCCGTCATTACTTTCTTTTAAAATTTTCATGCTGCCTTCAATCAATAAAGGAAGATATTTAAACCGGTCGCCTTGACGAATAATTACTTCTCCTTCTTTAAAATATTTAGTAAGGGCAATGTCTTTCATTTCGTGCAGAAGGTCGTCTTCAAGCAGTCCTTTAAAATTTAAGTCTATCAATTCTTCTATATTTCTATTCATGTGCTGTAGTATTATTTATAATTTTATGAACGGTTTCGTCTGTTTTAATATGCAAATCCCGTTGAGGAAACGGAATAGTAATGCCGTTTTCTTTTAATGCTTTAAAGATATCAAATCGCAATTCGCTTTTAATGTTTTCAATAAGAAAATTTTTATCGCTCCAGAAAAGAAGCTCGAAATCTATGGAACTGTCGCCGTAATTTACAAACCATACTTTCGGTTGATAAGGAGGATTATTTAAAATATCCGTATGATTATGTGCAACTTTCAGCAATACTTCTTTTACCTTTTCGGGGTCGCTGTCGTAAGAAACTCCTACGGAAATATGAAAACGGGTGTATTTTTTTTGATGACTCCAATTGATAATCTTTTCATTGATGAATCTTCTGTTGGGAATCACCACCCTGATATCGTCTCGGGTTCTTACTACGGAAGTTCTCAAGCCGATTTCCTCTACTTTACAAACCATTCCGTCTATTTCTACCACATCATCTACTTTAATATTGCCTTCAAACAATAAAAACAAACCGGAAACAATATCATTGAAAATATCTTGAATACCAAACCCCATTCCCACCAGTAATGCGGCAGAGGCAGCAAGTATTACCGTTACACGTATTCCCACGGCTTCCAAACACATGGCTATGGCAATAGTCCATGTGATATATCGAATAATTTGAAAAATAGTATACCTGCGTCCTTCTTCAATTTCAAAACGGGAAAAAGGTCTTTCAATCAATCGCTTAACAATTCTTAATAAAATTTTGGTAATCACGATAATAAGAATGATGGTAATTAAATTAAAAACAGTGAGTTCATAGTTTTGATAGGCAAAAAGTTTAAACTCTAAAATTTCTTTAAGCGACATTTCCCGTATTTTTGTGGTAAAATTAAATAAAAGTTGTCGTTTAAATCCTTATTGGCTAAAATATTTGCGCGAAAAGTTGCCCGAAAAATATATAATTATCACCAACAACCTTATGAAACTCAAACAAATGTTTTTCATAATCTTATTTCCGCGGCATCGCACACACAATTTGGTAAAAACCATGGTTTTTCGGAAATACGAACTTATGAAGACTTTCGGAAAAATGTGCCGCTGTTCGATTATGAAAAACTCAAGCCTTATATAGAAAAAATTATTGCGGGAGAGAATGGTGTGTTGTGGCCCGGCAAGCCGATTTATTTTTGTAAAACCTCGGGAACAACTTCCGGAACAAAATACATTCCCATCACTTCCGAATCTATTAAAAATCAAATAAATGCCGCTCGAAATGCTTTATTGTTATATATCAACGAAACCCAAAATTCCAAGTTTGTAAACGGAAAAATGATTTTCTTACAAGGGAGTCCTAAACTAACCGATACCAACGGTATTCCCACAGGGAGATTGTCTGGCATTGTAGCTCATCATGTTCCTTCTTATTTACAAAAAAATCGTTTGCCTTCTTATGAAACCAATTGCATAGAGGATTGGGAAACCAAGGTAGATGCCATTGTAAAAGAAACCGTGAACGAAAACATGACACTTATAAGCGGTATTCCTCCGTGGGTACAAATGTATTTTGACAAACTGCTGGAGTATTCCAGGAAAAAAACAATAGGAGACTTGTTCCCTAATTTTGAACTATTTGTATATGGAGGGGTGAATTTTGAACCGTATCGCTCTTATTTTGAGAAAACCATAGGCAAAAAAATTGCCGGAATAGAAACATACCCTGCTTCGGAAGGTTTTATTGCTTATCAAGATTCTCAAGTCAATAAAGGGCTTTTACTGAATATTCATGACGGAATCTTTTATGAATTTATAGAGGCAGAAAAATATTTAGCCGGAAATTATGAGCGGATTTCGGTAAAGGATATAGAACTAAACAAAAACTATGTAATTGTCCTCAACACTAACGCGGGACTTTGGGGATATGTAATAGGCGACACGGTAAAATTTGTGAGCAAAAAACCTTTGCGGTTAATAGTTACGGGAAGAATTAAACATTTTATATCGGCATTCGGAGAGCATGTAATAGCAGAAGAAGTGGATTATGTAATGGAACAGGCTATAAAAAAATTCGGATTGGCTGTTACGGAATATCATGTAGCTCCTCAAGTAAATCCGCCCAATCAAGAACCCCCTTTTCATGAATGGTTTATCGAATTTGCAGAAATTCCGGAAAACATATCTGAAATAGCAGCATTTATGGACAATATTTTGCAACAAAAAAACAGTTATTACAAAGACTTGAGAGAAGGAAAAATGCTCCAAAATTTAAAAATTTCGACAGTAAAAAAAGATGCCTTTAAAAATTATATGAAATCACAAGGAAAACTCGGCGGGCAACACAAAGTACCCCGACTTACCAACGACCGTAAGTTTGCCGAAGGCTTGAAAACATATTTGAAAAAATGATTCAGGATGTAGATTATCAAATTCTTAAATCACTTGGAATTGCATTGCTTATCGGTTTTGCCATTGGGATGCAGCGCACATTAGCATCTATTCGAGAAAATAAACAAAACTATGCCGGAAGTCGAACTTTTGGTTTAATAGCCGTAGCCGGGTACTTGGCATCGTGGTTGTCGGAAGTTGTTCCTTACATACAAGTGATTGTTTCTACAGGTATCGTTTTGTTGATATTGGAAGCACACTTACTGCGGTCGAAAGCAGATAAAAAAGTGGGGATAACCACTCCCGTAACAGCATTGCTAACTTATTTAACAGGCGTAATGGTATATTACGAATACACCCGGTATGCAATTATTTTAGGAATAGTAATCATTATATTGTTGGAAATTAAACCTCGTTTACAAAGCGTGGAATACAAAATATCTTCCACCGATATCAATGCCGTAATCTTATTATTAGTAATGACTTTTATTGTGCTTCCGCTTTTACCGAACAAAATGACCGGTCCTTACAACTTAATCAATCCCTACAAAACTTGGTTTATGGCTGTGCTGATTGCCTTTTTGTCATTTGTAGGATATTTAACCATGAAAATTTTCGGGCATAAATACGGTATTTTTCTTACCGGAGCGGCAGGAGGGTTTATTTCATCTACGGCAGTAACAGTCTCTTTGTCTAAATTATACGGAATTCAAAAAAACTTTGCATTAAGTTACGCGGGAGGGATTGCCATAGCTTGCACTTTTATGTATTTGAGGGTTTTTGTAGAAATATATGTAGTTAATCCCTCGCTGATTAGCATTGCGGGAATACCTTATCTATTTGCTTTTGCCACAGGATTGGCAATGAGTTATTATATGTTTAAAAAATCGGAAACAGCTGATATTAAACTCGAGGAAACATCACTGTCTAAAAACCCTTTACAATTGTCCGAAGCCTTGAAATTCGGATTGGCATTTGGAATAATATACGGAGCAATAAGTCTCACAAAAGAACATTACGGAGCAGCGGGTGTGTATATAATTTCTATTTTATCGGGAATTACCGATGTAGATGCTATTACACTTTCATTAAGCGAAATGGCTAAAGAAACCAAAATAGTTCCCAAAACAGCTTCACTGGGAATTGTTACGGCTTCAGTTACTAACTCTTTGGTAAAATGGGTATTAGCTTATTGGATTGGCGGTAAAAACTTGGGTAACAAAATTTCATGGTTTTATATTGCTACGCTTGGTGTGCTTTTTGTATGTCTATGGATAATGATTAAAATAACATTGTGAAAAAAGCCGTTATTTTTTCTTTGCTGATAATAAAATTAACTTCGGTTTTTGCTCAAACCGATACGTTAAACCATCAACATCTAAGATATATCACTCCTTACGAGTCAGTAATTTACCCCGGAATGGCAGGAAAAGGATATACCGTTTCTACCTATTTCAAATTTTTACCCGAAGAAGATATTCAAATAAAAACCGTTCAAAAAAACGGTTTTGTTTTTGACTTAGATTCAGTGGTTTTAAACAAAGGAAAATGGTATATCTTATTGGTAAAAGAATATTTTACTGCCAAACACGGAAGCATGGAGCCGGAGCTGGAGATATTACAATACGGTCGTTACCCCTTGATAAATGTTAAAAATCCTTATCCTTCTAAACAGTCGTGTAATAAGTGCTTGCTCGTGGAATTTAAGGATATAAAGCAAAATGTTCCGAATTTTCTCTCCTTTGAAAATCTACAACGTTATTCCCTGCATGCACCTTAACAGCAGACTTTAATGAAGACATCCGAAAAATCTTAATTGAACTCATGAATGAACAAAAGTTCCGTTACAACTTCATTACACGCAAAACTTCAGCAACTTAAATTATTATCTTTTTACACTCCAAATTGTTTTCTTTTAAATAATCCAAGATTCGAGGCAATGCCGGAAGTAAATTGTTTTTTGCTTTCAAAGAATCATGAAATGTTACTATACTGCCCTCTTTAACATATTTTACCACATTACAATAAATACGCTCCGGAGAAAGTGTTTTATCGAAATCGCCACTCAACACGCTCCACATAATTATTCGATAATCCCCGCATAAGTCTTTTATCTGAGAGCGTTTAATTTTTCCGTAAGGCGGACGAAAAAGCTTTGTTTCAATCAACTCTCGAGCTTGTTGCACATCCGCCCGGTATAATTGTTTATTAACCGAAAACCCGTTCAAATGATTATAGGTATGATTGCCTATAGCATGTCCTTCTTGTATAATTTGACGGAACAACTCGGGGTATTTCAACACATTTTTTCCAATACAAAAAAAGGTGGCTTTGGCATCAAATTGCTTCAATATTTGCAAGACTTTATCCGTAACTCCGGGAGTAGGTCCGTCGTCAAAAGTTAAATACACGGCTTTAGAAGAAGGCATATCCCAAATAAGCCGGGGATATGCCTTTTTGATAATCGCAGGTGTTTTTATTCGATAAAACATTTACTATCCTGAAACCATGCCTTCTTTAGCAGCATATAATTGTTGTAACCTGTCAAATACGGTTTGAATTTCTTTATGCAGGCTGTCTTGTTTAAATTGTTGAGTTACATTTACCAATCGGTATAAAATGGACATTGCTCTTTGTGCATTGTTTTTTACGGAACGGTATTCGTCTTCCAAGCTAAAGTAATAATTTAATTCTCTTTCGTATTTTTCGGAGAGTTTGCGGATAATTTCATTGGCTTTCTCCGTTGCCCCGCATTTGTAATAAGCCTCGGCAATAGGAAGCATGAAAAAGTCGTAAGGCACATTACGCTCGGGAAGCACTTCCACGCATTTATCCAATACTTTCAGTGCTTTTTCTTTTTTGCCTTCTAAGATGAGTTTTTCCGCCAACCGGGCAAAGTTATTTCTTATGTTCATACACATTCTTCTGTTGTTTTCATTCAGATAGATATCATATTTATCCATTCCTCCCCAATGAAATTTATTCATTAAATTATCATACATAATATCTGAATGAACCTCCCCGGTTTGCCCGTCGGTGCTTTGAGCTTTATACGGAACAAGCCTGTAAGTAAGTCCTTCCAATTGGAAGTAATCTTGAAGTCCCACATAAGCGTCATCACCGGTGGTGATAGCAAAATATATGGGTCTGTCCCAGTTAAATCCGGCTAATAAATCAAGCACCATCATATCGTTTTTCAAAATGTAGTTTTTATTCACCTGCCATTTAATTTCATCTACCATTCTATCAATTCTGTCAGGTGGAATGGTTCCGTTGCTTACCACTTTGGCAGAGTCTACTTTTAAGCTGAATTTATTGGTCGGATAAAAGTTCATGCTTCGGGTTGATGATACTTGAATTTTATTTTTCTCATCGGTAATGAATTGGATAATTTTCTTAATGTCAATATGTTTTCCGGATTTGTTTTTATCTATAACCGGCAAATAATCGCGCGTACCCTGACGATACTGCTCGGGTTTCATCGTAAACGGAACAGGTTCGGATTCATAAGCTTTTCGTCTCATTTGGTCTATATACCAATCGGTATTTAGCAAGCTGAGGTTTATCACTCGAACATCTGTTCTATAACCCTCTACTTCTTGTACATACCAAAGAGGGAAAGTGTCATTATCACCATTGGTAAACAATATGGCATTGGGTGCACAAGAATCCAAATAGTTTTTGGCAAAATCACGAGCGGTATAAGTATTGGAACGGTCGTGGTCGTCCCAGTTTTCCGCTGCCATAATTCCGGGAACAATCAACCCTAAAACCGTAGCTAAAACGGCAGCTATTTTACCGGCTGTTTTCTTTCTCAACGCATCGTATATAGACATTACGCCTAATCCTATCCATATAGCAAACGCATAAAAAGAGCCTACATAGGCATAATCCCGTTCTCTCGGTTGATAAGGGTATTGATTTAAGTATATTACAATGGCTATTCCCGTAAAGAAAAACAATAATGCTACAATAATCCCACTGTTTCTGTCTTTGCTGAATTGGAAAAACAAGCCTATTAAACCTAATAAAAAGGGCAATAAATAATACTTGTTATTTCCGGGATTGTCGGCAATATAGTCGGGCAAATTATCTTGCTTACCCAAGCGCATTTCATCTAAAAATTTAATTCCGCTTATCCAATTACCTTCCACCACATTGCCATGCCCTTGAATATCGTTCTGGCGCCCGGCAAAGTTCCACATAAAATATCGCCAATACATCCACCCTAATTGGTAAGAAAAGAAAAACCGAAGATTTTCTATCATGGTGGGTTTATTGATGGTTTTTATTTCTCCGGTAATCGTTTGATATCGTATAGGTTTTCCTTTAAACTTGCTCCATTGTTTGTAAGCCCTTACGTGTCGCCCTTCGGAGGAGTACATTCTCGGAAAAATGGAGCAAAATTCTTTGGCATAATTCGGAACGGAATTTTTACCGTCGTCGGTAATAATATATTTTCCCGATTTCTTATCCTGATAATAAGTAGGTTTTCCATCTTTATACGGTTTTTCATTGTCAAGCGGAGAATTAAAATAATGTCCGTAAAAAAGCGGGCGGTCGCCGTATTGTTCCCGGTTTAGATATGAAAGCAAGTTAAAGACATTTTCCGGATTATTCTCATCCATAGGAGGGTCTGCCAACGAACGAATTACAATAATGGTAAAAGAAGAATATCCGATAAGAATCACGGTAACTCCCATTAAAATTATGTGAGCTAATTTCTTATCATTTTTACGTGTCCAATAAATTCCGTAAACTAAACCGGCGGCTAACAGCAGTATGTAAAAAAGCACTCCACTGTTAAAAGGCAAACCAAAAGTATTAACAAACAACAACTCAAACCATGAAGCTATTTTTACGGTATAAGGAATAATACCATACTGAATCACACCCAGCAATAACACTGCTATAATACTTGCCTGAATAATTCCTTTTTTGTTTACTTCATATTTTCTGAAATAATAAATAAACACCAACGAAGGAATTGCCAAAAGATTCAATAAGTGAACACCAATGGAAAGTCCCATTAAATAAGCTATTAAAATAAGCCAACGATTGGCATAAGGTTGGTCTGCCACTTCGTCCCATTTGAGCATTGCCCAAAACACAAGAGCCGTAAACAACGATGACAACGCATAAACCTCCGCTTCTACTGCCGAAAACCAAAAGGAGTCGGAAAAAGTATAAGCCAATGCTCCCACTATTCCGCTTCCTAATATGGCTATAACGTTAGCATCTGAAAGTTCTTCTTTGTTTTTTAAGACAATTTTTTTACCGAAAAGCGTAATTGTCCAAAAGAGAAACAATATGGTAAACGAACTTGCCAATGCAGACAGCACGTTAATCATCATAGCTGCCTTATCGGGACTTACAAACATGGAAAATAAGCGTCCGAGTAACATAAAAAGCGGTGCGCCGGGAGGATGCCCTACTTCGAGCTTGTAGCTGGATGCTATAAATTCTCCGCAATCCCAAAAGCTTGCAGTGGGTTCAATAGTGCTTAAATACACAAAAGATGCAATTGCCCAAACAACCCATCCCGTGATATTATTAAGTTTTTTAAAGTTCATCATTTAAACGAGATTTGAAGTGCGAAAATAAGGAAACAAATTTTTCATAAAAATTAAATTTTTTGAATGAAGATTTGAAAAATTTTTAAATTTGCCGTCCCATTGCCCGGTGGTGTAATGGTAGCACAAAAGATTTTGGTTCTTTTGGTCAGGGTTCGAATCCTTGCCGGGCAACAAGAAGTCGAAACGAATGTTTCGGCTTTTTTATTTTACCTTTTTGAAAATCCGGTGAAATTTATCAATTGATACTGAAAAAACAACAGCAGATAATTCTTTTCCACCTTCATTTTTATATTTTGTATTATTTCATTGTAAACCTGTATTATAGACACCCTTCTGCCAAGCTAAAATTAGCAATACATCTATAAGAAATAACCGGAAAATATTAAAAGTGCCAGATAATACCAAAGTTGGGTAAAAT
>CAZLMS010000030.1:0-12939 GCA_964560645.1 uncultured Flavobacteriales bacterium
CCGGCATTGACCACATGTCGGCTATGAAAGTGTTGAATGAAATACGGGAAATGGGAGGGGAAATGAAAATATTCGAGTCTTTTACCGGTGGACTGGTAGCTCCTGAAAATGATGATAACCCGTGGCATTACAAATTTACCTGGAATCCCAGAAATGTAGTATTGGCAGGGCAATCCGGTGCAGCTAAGTTTATTCAGGAAGGCAAATACAAATACATTCCGCCGCACAAAATTTTTCGCCGGACGGAGATAATTCAAATAGAAGATTACGGAAAGTTTGAAGGTTATGCCAACAGAGATTCCCTGAAATACCGTGAGATATACGGATTGCAAAATATTCCGACCATATATAGAGGAACATTGCGTCGTCCGGGATTTTGCAGGGCATGGGACGTGTTTGTGCAATTAGGAATGACGGATGATTCTTATATAATGGAAGGTTCGGAAGATATGACTTTCAGAGATTTTGTGAATTCGTTTTTGGCATACAATCCTCATGATTCGGTTGAGATAAAATTAAAACATTATTTAGGTATAGCCGATGATGACCCTTTATTTGAAAAACTCGAATGGCTCGATTTGTTTAAGGACATTAAAATCGGGATTAAAGATGCTACTCCTGCTCAAATATTGCAGCATATTTTACAAAGAAAGTGGACATTGCAACCCGGAGAAAAGGATATGGTGGTAATGTGGAATAAGTTTGGTTTTGAGCATAAAGGAAAATTGCGGCAATTTGAAGCATCGATGGTGGTAATCGGTGATGGAGACGAACATACAGCTATGGCTAAAACAGTGGGCATACCCGTGGCTATTGCTGCCAAGATGATTTTAAACGGAAAGATTTCTACGCCGGGTGTTCATTTGCCTATTGAAAAAGAAGTGTATGAGCCTGTGTTACAAGAATTAGAACAGTTCGGTATAAAGTTTATTCAGAAAGAAACCGAATATAAAGGATATTAGAGTGTTTCAAATTCATGAAGCACTTCTTCTTTTGACTTGGCATTTGGGAAGTAAGACAATATTTTATCCAGCACTTCATCTACCAGGCGGTCGGGACAGCTGGCGCCCGAGGTAAGTATAATGCCTGTTTTGTCTTTTGCAGGAAGAAAGTTTTGCGTGATTTTTTCCTCTTTATTGTGAATATCAAAATGATGTATGGCAGATTGGTTTTCTATTTTTGCAGCACTGGAAATGAAATACGTAGGAAATTTTTCTTCCAATAATTCTACGATGTGCGAAGTGTTGGAGCTGTTATATCCGCCTACTACAATAGCTAAATCGGCGGGTTGTTGAAGCAACCCGTAGGTAGCTTGTTGATTATCATTGGTGGCGTAGCAAAGGGTGTCGCGGGTGTCGGCAAAATGGGTTTTGTAGTTTGCTTCGCCGTATTTTTCAATAATCACTTGTTTTAGGTAATTAGCAATTTCCTGAGTTTCAGCGGCTAACATGGTGGTTTGGTTCACTACGCCTATTTTTTCCAAATCTTTGGTAACATCAAAGTTTTCGGAGTAGCGCCCTTTAAAAATATCGTAGAACTCTTCGGCGGGTCTAACCCCTTTAATAAAATCGGCTAAAATTTTTGCTTCGTTTAAATCTCTAATGATAACGGCTTTTGAATGCTGAATGCTGTGAGAAAATGTGGCTTTGGTTTCTTCGTGGTTGTGTTTTCCGTGAATAACAACGGTATATTGGTTTTTCCCGAGTTTGGAAGATACTTTCCAAACTTTTTCTACAAACGGACAAGTGGTGTTGTATTTTTTGACATCTACCCCGATTTGTTCCAATTTTTGCTCAATTTCTACGGTAGTTCCAAATGCGGGAATAATTACAATATCTTCTTTATTTATTTTATCCCAATCTATAAATTGATTGCCTTCGGTATCCATTATGAAATCAATGCCTTGTTCTTGTAAGTCGCGGTTTACTTCGGGGTTGTGAATCATCTGACTGAGTAGATAAATCTTTTTCCCCGGGTTTTCGGCAATGGCTTTATAGGAGATCTCAATAGCATTCTCTACACCATAACAAAACCCGAAATGGCGAGCTAAGTAGAACACAACAGGTCCGAAGTCAAGAATGGTAGGGGAGGTGTCGTTTTTTCGAGGGTCGTTTTTTTTCCGGATGTTTTTAATATGAGAAATAAAACTGCTGCGATAATATACCGGAATATCGAAACTTTTCATAAATAGGATTTGTTCTTACAAAGATGAACAATTTTTTGCAAGGTAATGTTTAATCTTTTCGAACTATGCCAATGATTTTTCTTTTAAAGCAGGGTTTTTAATTTTGTTTTTTACCCATTGAGGGAAGTCGAAATACCGTAGGGCAATTTGCTCATTCGGATGTTTGAATGCTTCGGTCAGTTCCTCATGCATACGTTCAAAGGCTTGTTGAACTTTTTTAGGTTTGTCGTAATAGCGGGCAACTTTTCGCATGTATTTCAAAAATATTTTTTCCGTCAGGGGTTCTATTCCTCGTTCCTTTTTCTTTTTAAGCATATATCTGTAGGTAGATTTTACTAAATAATCTATAAGCTCATAGTTTCCTAATTCATAATGTATTATGATAGAAAACAGGCGAGAGAAGGTGTAAATATCTTCACGAAAGTTTTGGTCGTGTGAATTTACGACTTCGTTTACCCATTTCAATGCTTTTTTATATTCGCCTGCTCCAAAGTAAATGTATGCAATATTGTAGTTGATTAATGATTTTTCTTCAATGTTCAAATTATCTGCAAATTTTTCGTATTCTTCGAGTTTGTTTTCTATGTACCATACACCTTCCCGGTATTTTTTCTGCCGGTCGAGTGCAACCATTTCGGCAATAAAAGTAGTAGTGAAAATTTTCACAAACACATCTTTGCTTTTGAACGAAGTGTTTTCTTTAAGTTTTTCTATTTTTTGAACCAACTGAGAGTATTCGTCAAAATTTCCTTCGTCAATGTGTTTATATAGCAAATTGTTAAGGGCTTTGATGTATTGTTGTGGTATTTGGGCAATAAGATGGGGGTTTTCTTCAAATATTTGGATTACCCGTTGGAATTTGTCGTAAGATTTTTCGTATTCTCCTTTGGCAATAGCACACAATCCCTGAATATAGTAGCAAGTAGCTGCTGCTCTTCTGGAAATAGCAGTATTTTTTCCTTTAATAAGATGATAATCTTCAATTTCTTCAATTATAGCGCGTTCTTGTTCGTTTCGTGCATATCCGCCTTTTCTGAATACATAGTTTATTTTAGAGTTCAAAATCATGTATTCGGCAAGGTTTCTGAGTTTGTCAATTATCACTTTCTCTTCATCCATCAGTTTTTTTAATTCTTCATCGTAAGACGAGGGTGAAAAATCCTCTTCCAAGTATTGTTTTTCCCAGTTAATCAGCTCAAAAAGATAGTAAAATCGTTCATAGTGATAGGCAATTTTTTTAGCTCGTTTAATAAATTTTCGCCCTTCTTTGTAAAGACCTTTTTGATATAGAATTTCTATGTTTTTGATTTGTTCTTGAAGTTGTGAGTTGATGGAGTTTTCAGCATGAAACTGTCTTAAACTCTTTAAAATCAAATGAAAAAGATGGTTTTTTTCCGAAGGAAGATGTTTTACAAACGACTCGTTTTGGTATTCTTTTTTAATAGCTTCTTCGTTGTATTCACTTTGTTTTTCTATAGCATCAAACAGTTTTATATAATTTTTAGGACCTGACTGGAGCTTAGAAGTAAGTTTGAAAAAACGCTTCTCGGATTTGGACATGGACTTTATTAACTTAAACAACTCGTTTGATGGCTTCATGTTGCAACGTGTTTTTTACAAAAGTAATAATTCAAGATAGATAAGCAAAAAACATTATGCATGCATAATGTTGTAAAATAATAATCCTAAAAAGGGTAGGAGTTAAATAATTTGATATTTATTAAGAATTTTTTCGGCTTTTTTTGTGATGTTGTCGGGCATGGCAAGAGCAGACGCATGATGAGGTTTTGTTCGGGCATCAATTACAAGTGGAGGATTGCACCCCCAATGTTTATCTTTTTGAAAAGATTGGTAGCCGTAAATGTCTTTTGCGGGATTGCTCTTTGTAAAGGTAACCCACAAAAAATTGCTCATGTTTTGAGCTGTGAAACCGCTGTTGTCGCATATTACAATTAATGCTACCGTTTTATTCCCGGGTATTTCAATTTTATTGACTTGTTCTTCTATAAGAATATTTTCTTTTTCATAATTAGTAAATTCTTGGAGTTCTACCGCAACAGCTCCCGGAAATATTAAACGAGGATTTTTAAAAGCGGTATGCACAAAAAAATCTTCTTGTATTTCCGTGGCAAGTTTTCTTACAGGGTTTCCGACTGCTGCAAAAATCACTTTTGAACCGCTGTTAAGACCTTCGCCGCTGTAATCTAAAGTGTCTATGGTAGTTTTTGTTTGAAAGTGAATATCTCTTTTAAAGTCAATTCTTTCCAGTACGTGTGTAAAAAAGTCTTTTAATTTATAAACCGATAAATTTGGATTGCTTTCGTGATTAGTGATAAACAGATATTTTGCCAGAGAAAGTTGTCCCGTACCTAAAATAGCATTGGCAGTAGTAAGAATTTCTTGCGGTTGACGAATTTTTTGGTAAGGCGTGTATCGCTCACTGGCTATGGCTAATAATAACGGATGTACGCCGGCTTCATCTACGGCATGAATTTGTTTAAGACCGGGAATAAGGTTAGGAATAACATTTCCGGTAATTTTATGAACCAACTTACCGAAGAGCGTGTCTTCCTGAGGCGGGCGTCCTACAACCGTAAAGGGCCATATAGCCTTATGTTTGCGGGCAAAAACTTTTTCTACTTTTAACACAGGAAAAGGATGCTGAAGCGAGTAATAGCCCAAATGGTCGCCAAAAGGTCCTTCAGGTTTTAATTTATCGGAGACAATTTCTCCGGTAATCACAAAATCAGCTTGGTTGCTGATGGCAAAATCATTGATTTTGGAATAGCGGAATCGATTTTTTCCCAACACTCCCGCAAAAGCTAATTCGGGAATTCCTTCAGGGAGAGGCATTACGGCAGAAAAAGTGTGAGCGGGAGGTCCGCCTACAAAAATACTTACTTTAAAAGGCTTGTTTAATTCTTTGGCAATAGCATGATGGACACCAATTCCCCTGTGTATCTGATAATGCAGCCCTATTTCCCTGTTAGGAATATAGTCGTTCCCGGATATTTGAATTCTATACATCCCTAAATTGGAATGCATGATTCCCGGATTGGACACGTCTTCCGAATATACTTGCGGAAGAGTAATAAAAGCACCTCCATCTTTTGGCCAACATTGAATTTGCGGCAAGTCGGAAATTTGTATTTCTTGAAATAAATGAGCGGGAAACTTTTGTTTTTTAGGGATAGCATTTTTTAAATGAAAAAGATATTGAGGATTTTTAAGGATTTGCAGAGGGTTATCTTTAATTTCAATGAGCTTGGGAATTATGGAAAGCGTATCTCTAAAAATATATTCGCATCTTTCCCAGGTTCCAAAGAGATTGGCTAAAACAGGAAATTTTGTTCCTTTTACGTTTTCAAATAAAATGGCAGGGGCATTATTTTGAAAGGCAATAAGTTGAGCTGCGGCAAGTTCAAGATACGGGTCAATTGGTTCGGATATCCGAACCAATTGACCCGTTTTTTCCAAGTCTTTTACGCAATCGTATAACGTGGAATAATTGCTTGGCAAGTTATTCTTTTTCGGCTAAATATCGTTCAGCGTCCAAGGCGGCCATACATCCTGTTCCGGCAGCGGTAACTGCTTGGCGGTAAACTTTATCTCCTGCATCTCCGGCTACAAATACGCCCGGAACGTTGGTTTTTGTAGAATTAGGTTGATGGAGTAAATACCCTTCTTTATCCATATCCAACCAGCCTTTAAAAATATCGGTGTTGGGCTTGTGTCCTATGGCAACAAAGAATCCTGTTACTTTTAATATTTTTTCTTCGCCGGTTTTGTTGTTTTTCACTTTTACGCCTTCTACGGCATTTTCTCCCAAAATGTCCACAGTTTCATGGTTGAACAATACTTCTATATTGGGAGTGTTAAATACGCGCTTTTGCATGGCTTTTGATGCTCTCATTTCATCCCTTCTTACCAACATATATACTTTATTGCATAATTTAGCTAAATAGGAGGCTTCTTCGCAGGCAGTATCGCCTCCTCCTACAATAGCTACATCCTGCCCTTTATAGAAGAATCCGTCGCATACGGCACAAGCAGAAACACCGCCGCCGATGTCTCGAAGTCTTTTTTCGTTTTCCAAACCAAGCCATTTAGCGGAAGCTCCGGTGGCAATAATAACCGTATCGGCTGTGATTTCTTTTTCATTATCAACCCACAAACGATGCACAGGTCCCGTAAAATCTACTTTGGTAATCATTCCGTAGCGAATTTCTGTGCCAAACCGCTCGGCTTGCTTCTTAAAATCTTCCATCATTTGAGGTCCGTTTACTCCTTCCGGGTATCCGGGAAAGTTATCTACATCGGTAGTTTGCATAAGTTGACCTCCGGGTTCCATTCCCTGATAAATAACCGGATGCATATCTGCGCGGGCGGCGTATATGGCAGCTGTGTATCCTGCCGGCCCCGACCCGATTATTAAACATTTAAAGTGTTCTGTATTTTCGCTCATTGATATTTTTTGTGGTCAAAGATATGGATTTTGCACTATTATTATGTCGCATAAATTACTATTCAATGCAATAATTCAGCTGTTATTCCACTTTTACAGTAACGATGTATTTTCCTGTGTTTTTCGGGTCGTATATTGTTTCATAGATGCTTAGAAATAAAAGTCCCGTTTCGGAAGCTATTTCAGTTTTAAAACTTCCGGCTTTTTTGAAAGAGCCGTTTTCTCCGATTTTATAGATTAAAGTTCCGTATTGCACAGATCCGTCATCTTCCACATTACCGCCGTTGTATTCATTTATCCCGTCGGGAGTAGCGGTTTTGTTCGATAAGCTGGCCAGCACAATATTACCTTTGGCTGAAATGGTGAGCTTTTGCCCTGTAACTACATAAATGCCTGTGTTTAGCCATCCGCCGTTAGAATTTCCGTAAATATGTTTGTTGGCTTCTAAAATGAAGGTTTTGGAGGCTTTTCCTTTTTTAAGTGAAATTAGTTCCATCCGGGCGATTAAGTTTTTTTGGATTGTAACTTTTCCGTATGAAGTTTCCAAGGTGAGAGGTCCTACATTGCTTTTCCCTCCGATATAGTATCCGTTTTCTATATATAAAACATCTTCCTTTTGCATGGAGTTCAGTTGGTATTTGCTTTGTAAAACATTATATGCTTGAGTAAGGTTGTACGGACGTTCTATTTCTACAAATCCTTCTTTGTACATATATTCTTCAATTACAGGTAAAATAACAGGGCTTTCCTCAATGATTTTATTAAAGGCGTTTTTGCGGGTATTCTCGTCATTCGACATTAACTGTTCAATTAACGGTTGAAATTTTTTCTTTTCACTTTCCGATGCAGATAAACCAAATTCAATGGACAAAATACTTTCTGCCGGGATTTTTAGCACGCCGTAATTTGTTTGGAGTTGTATTTCCGGCAGATTTCCTTTGCCTTTTATTATGCTTCCGTCATATAAAGTCGCTGTAATTAATTGCTCCGAATTTTGGGCAAAGACAAATACTGTTGCCAGTATAAAAAGAGAGTTTAGAATAGTTTTTTTCATAAGATTTTTATTTTCTATGAACGAAGGTAGAAAAAATAGTTTACTTTTCAGCAATTGATTTAGTAATTTCTATAAAATCGGAATAATGTAATTGTTCGGCGCGAAGAGGTTGGTATTTAGAAGGAATTTCTCCGAATTTAGCCAAACTGTTCCGGAGTGTTTTTCGCCTTTGATTAAAAGCTGTTTTTACCACGTCGAAAAATAGTTTTTCATTAACCGGTATTTGAAAATCGGTTTTACGCAAGCAATGAATTACACCCGATTTTACTTTGGGAGGCGGCGAAAAACTTTTTTCACTTACGGAAAAGCAATATTTTACATCATAAAAAGTTTGCATCAATACGCTTAATATTCCGTATGTTTTAGTTCCCGGAGCTGCAGCTATTCTTTCCGCAACTTCTTTTTGGAACATGCCGGCAAATTCAGGAATAAATTCTTTGTTTTCGATAGTTTTAAAAACAATTTGAGAAGATATGTTGTAAGGGAAGTTGCCTATAATTGAAAATTCTTGATTATCAAATATCTTGTGTAAATCTATTTTTAAAAAATCATCGGATATAACGGTTAAATCCGGATAATGAAGAAGTAAATATTTTACCGATTCCGAGTCGATTTCCACCACCTTCAGGTTCCATTTTTTTTGAAGAAGAAATTGAGTTAAAATTCCCATTCCGGGACCTATTTCCAAAACATTTCCCGAGGGGCAAGTAAGCGTATCGGCAATTTTTTCCGCAATGGCAGAATGTTTTAAAAAATGTTGTCCGAGATGTTTTTTAGGAGATACTTTTTTCAATCTATCACTTCTAATAAAGTTCTGAAAGCTACAAATTTATCTTTGTATTTTTCCGAGTGCTCTTTTTGTAATTCAGCGGCATACTTTTTTTGATATGTTTCTAACGATTCCATGTCGGGAGATGAATATTGAATGGAATAAGTTACGCCGTCTTCATCATCTACCAAGACTTTTAAAATTTTACTATCCGTAAACAATCCGGTTTTCATCACGTCGGGAATGTGTTTGGTTTTCATCCAATCCAACCACTCGTCATGCACATCATTGTCAATTTTTACGGTAACGTTGTAAATAATCATACCGGTTAATTTTTAAGAGATTCAGGGATTTTGCAAACCGGAATGGGGATCATTTTATGAAGATTGGCAGTGTGCAATTTGATGTAAATTTCCATTACCTCTCTTTCCCGTCCTTTAAAATCTTCCGGTTTTTTACCTTCCTCGTATTGTTGCATAGCCCATTCCAATTCGGGATAGGAAGCGCCGATTTGGTCTTCGTCCGTGCGGTCGTCTCCCCAAAGCCCGTCGGTGGGAGGAGCTTGAAGTATTTCGGGAATAATGTTTAAGTATTCCGCCAGTTCGTAAACTTCTGTTTTCAGCAAATCTGCAATAGGACTAATATCTACGCCGCCATCTCCGTATTTGGTAAAAAATCCGATGCCGAAATCTTCTACTTTATTTCCGGTGCCTACTACAATAGAATTTCTCATTTGAGCAAAATAATACAAGCAAGTCATCCTTATACGTGCGCGGGTGTTGGCTAAAGCCAATTCCCGATGGGCTTTATCTTCGGGGACGGCTTTTAAAAAAGCATCAAACACAGGAGTAAGATTTACAGACTGCATTTCTACATTCGGATGTAATTCCATTAAATTTTGGATGTGTTTGAGCGCTCTGTTTACTTGGTCTTTGCTTTGATATATAGGCATTTCCAGGCATAATACAGGTAATCCGGTAAGGGCACAAAGTTTAGAAGTTAAAGCAGAATCTACTCCACCGGAAACTCCCACTACCAACCCTTGAACTTTAGATGTATGAACGTAGTTTTTTATCCAATTAACAATATGCTTAACAACAGCTTCTTTGTCCATTAAAACACAATGCCTACGGTTAAACAAATTTGGTTGGTAATGGCTTTTTTAACAGCCCCCGTATATTGAAAATTTTCGGAGGAAAGTTTGTAATAAGGGCTTCCGTTTTGAGTTTCAGCTTGTTCATAGATAGTTCCGTTTTCGTTAATGTAGATAGGCTGATTTTCTATGTCCGAAGCTGTAGCAGTACGATTTTCTATTTTCTGATTGTTTACTTTTATTTTCTTGGAAAAAGTATTATTAATGCCGTTTTTGAAAGAAATTCCTACTACAAAAGAGGTGTTTCCAGATAAGTTATATTCAAATCCTCCACCAATAATTAAAGACAACCTTAAAAAACTAATTTGATTTGAAAAATCTACATCTTCAAATTCCGATTGAGTTTTAGCAGGGTCTTGTCCGTTGTTTTGTAGAGAAGATTCTATCGGAGCAAGGTCATACGCATAATTGCCTTTGGCTTTCCAACGAAAATGAGTGCCAAGTCCGAACATTCCGAAATATTTCATGTATCCGATTTCGTTGGTTCGGAATTTAAGCATTAATGGCACTTCCACATCTGTTATTTTGTAGGTGTAAGTAGCAGACGTGCCAAACAGTTGGGTGGCATTGGAAGTAGTAAAAGGGCTTGTAGAAGTATCGGTGGGTATTTCTGTAGAAAAAGCTAAAGTGTCATAATCATATTTTATTTTTCCGCCGTTGGTGCTTACGGTAATTCCGGTAGAAAAAGCATAATTTTTCCCGAAGAAATAATCTGCCATCAACCCGTAGGAGTATCCCAAACGAATACCTGCGTTGGTCATGTTTTTATTGTCAGGCTTAAACCAAGTGAGTTTTCCTTCGGTTTTTAAGCCGAAGACAAATTTTTTAAAGTCGTCTTGTGCTTTTGAGGAAGAGTTTATTAACACTGTTATCCCAATAACTAATACACTTGTCTTTTTGATGATTGTTTTCATAGCTTTAATTTTGCAAAAAACAAAAGTAAATGAAAAAATTTATTTTTCTTCCGGTTTTGATGTTTATTTTTTCATGCACGGGCGTGGAATATGTGGATATTTCCAAGGTGGATTTGAAAATTTCACTCAAAAGATTTGAACAAGATTTATTTGCTATCCCGCCCGATAGTATGGTTTTTCATGTAGAAGAACTCAACCGGAAATATCCTGATTTTTTCCCTGTTTTTGTGGATAAAATAATTTCCATTGGTGTTTCTACCGATCCTTCCATAGGTTTTGCGTTATCTCATTTTACCTCCGATAGAGATATGCGAAAGGTATATCAAGATGTAACCGCTAAATATTCCGATTTTTCTGCTTATCATAAAGAAATAGAAGATGCTTTTAAGAGATACACGGTGTATTTTCCCGATAAAAGTGTGCCATCGGAGCTTATTACCTGCATTACGGCATTTAATTATGCCATTGTAGCATTGGATTCTTCTTTGGTAATAGGCTTGGAAATGTTTATGAATAAAGATTATGAGTATTATGATGTGGTGCAATTTCCGATGTATAAACGCAAAGTGATGAACGAGCAATATTTGGTACCTTTTGCGGTAAAAGGTTGGGTGGTAAGTGAGTTTGTACCGGAACAAGAACCTAAAGATTTGGTGGAAAACATGATTGTGGAAGGGCGTTATATTTATGTGTTGGAAAAATTGTTGCCTTACGATTCTCCTTATTTAAAATTTGGTTTTACGGCTGAAGAATTACAATGGTGCGAAGATAATGAAGCCAGAATATGGGCTCATTTAATTGAGAAAAAATTACTTTTTACTACGGATGCCGTTAAAATTAAGAACTTTATGGGCGAAGCGCCTTTTACTACCGGTTTGCCGAAGGAATCGCCGGGGAGAGTGGGAGCTTGGTTGGGATATAAAATTGTCAAAAGTTTTATGGAAGAAAAAAATCCCGATTTGAATCAATTAATGAATATTAAAGACCTTAAAGCAATTTTCAACCAATCCGGTTACAGACCTGATTAACGCTTGGGGGGAGAGATTCTTTCAAACAATTTTCCGATGCCGTCGAGCATGTGTTTGAAAGTATCAAAGTATAAGGTAAACATCAGGATAATAGAGAAAATCCAAACAATCAGATTATTGAACCAATAGGTTTCGTAATAACGATTCATGAATAATTTGCGGGGAGCATAAAAGTGTGCTCTAAAATGGTCGGGGTCTAAGAAAACAGGGTCGGTGCGTTGAATTAGTTCATGGTCAACTTCTATGATTTTGTTTATTTCCGAGCGGTTTCTAAGTAAATCCGAAAGATTATCGTTTTCATATTCGTCTTTTAATTTATTAAACGCTTCTTTGCCTAAATCTTTTTGAAGTGCTACAATAGTTTCATCCTTTTTATCCAAAGCACGGTTGTATTTTTTTATGTAATATTTGTTAAGAAGTTGAAAGTGTTTTTTGAGTGCTTGAATAGTTTTTTTGTCAATTTTTTCGGGTGTAAGAAAATCTTTATACTCAAACTTTATTTTGGGTGTATGAAGTTCTTCTTTTTCAATCTCGTTTTTCAATAATAGAAGAGCATCGCTTATTTCTTTTTCATCTTTTTTTCCGTTGAGGTTATTTTCAATAATCCCTAATTTTTTTCGCATTTCACTAAGCCAAAAGTTTTTTCGGAATCCGGCAATACTTAAATCTTTATCGTATTCATAAAAGTTTTGTTCAAATTTGTTGTTTTTAAATTGATAAACGGCTAAGGCTTCAAAAGCCCATCTGGAAGTCATCAATTCGCCGACTATTGGCACGTGCTTTTGGGAAGTAATGGAAGGATTTAATTTATCGAATTTTACAATTACACCGCTTAATAATAATTGAGGAATGAGAAGAAAAGGAATGGAAATGTATATAGTTACTACGGAATTGAAAGTGTTTGACACATTGAGGCCTAACATATTGGCAAAGCAAGCCGTGGTAAACAACAAAAACCAATAGGCGAAATACATGTCTTTTATCCCTAATATCCAGTTACCTATAACCACAAACGTAAACATTTGAATAGCAGAGATGGTAAACATAATCAGTATTTTGGAGCTGAGATAACTGAGCTTGCTGAGGTTAAGGAAAGATTCTCGTTTTCGTATTTTTTGGTCTCTGATAATTTCTTCCGCACTTACAGTCATTCCTACAAAAAGAGCCACCACTACCGCCATAAACATATAAGCCACAAGATTGCTGTTTTCCCGGAAAATATATCCTATCGTATTGTGGATGTCTGTGTTGTAATATCTAACCAAATAAGCTAAGATAAAAGCCAATAAAGGAGCTTCTAACAAGTTGATAGCTAAATATTGTGTGTTAGTAAGTTTCGATAAAACGTCTCGTATGGTAAATACTTTGAAT
>CAZLMS010000031.1:0-9352 GCA_964560645.1 uncultured Flavobacteriales bacterium
TATCCACCGAAATTGCCTACCATGTTCAGAAAAATGCTTTCGACTACCTCGATGCACCGGTAAGAAGAGTAAGCCAAGCCGATACGCCGCTTCCCTTTGCCAAACCGCTGATAGAAGAAAGTTTACCTAACGCTAAAAAGGTAATAGACGTGGTTAAATCCGTGATGTATTTACACTAAATAGAGTATATTAAGTAAAAAAATCATTTTTTATATCATTTTTTTAAGCAAAAAATCTACTTTTGCCGACTTGAATTTTAAACCAAAAAAAGGAGAACTATGGAAAACATGATTTACATTTTACCGGTATTCGGATTGATTGCCATAGCTTATATGGCATATTTAGCAAAATGGGTAAACAAGCAAGATGCAGGAAATGAGAAAATGCAACAATTGGCTAATTACATTAGAGAAGGAGCCATGGCATTTTTGCAAGCGGAATATCGCGTATTGGTAATTTTTGTAATTGTAGCCAGCATTTTATTGGGAATAATTTCAGCTATTGTACCTACTACCCATTGGTTTATAGTAGCAGCATTTATTATTGGAGCTGTTTTTTCAGCTACTGCCGGAAACATCGGAATGAGAATAGCTACTGCAGCAAATGTAAGAACTACACAAGCAGCAAGAAGCAGTTTGTCTAAAGCATTAAAAGTATCTTTTACCGGAGGAACCGTGATGGGACTCGGAGTTGCAGGATTGGCAGTTTTTGGTCTCAGCTTAATTTTTGTAATTTTAGTAAAATGGTTTATTAAGGGTGAGGCTTCTTTTTACGATGAAATGACTATTGTTTTGGAATCTTTGGCAGGATTTTCTTTAGGAGCAGAATCTATCGCCCTTTTTGCAAGAGTAGGAGGAGGTATTTATACAAAAGCAGCCGACGTGGGAGCAGATTTGGTAGGAAAAGTAGAAGCTGGAATTCCCGAAGATGACCCTCGCAATCCGGCAACTATAGCCGATAATGTAGGAGATAACGTAGGTGATGTAGCCGGAATGGGAGCAGACCTTTTCGGTTCTTATGTGGCTACGGTATTAGCAGCTATGGTATTAGGAAACTATCTTATTAAAGATATGACAACCTCATTGGGAACCCAGTTTTCTGATGCCTTTAACGGAATGGGACCTATAGTTTTGCCTGTTCTTATTGCAGGTTTGGGAATTATCTTTTCTATTGTAGGAACATTTTTTATTAAAGTGAACGATACCGCAAAAGAACCGGAAGTACAAGGCGCTTTGAATAAAGGCAATTGGACAGCTATTATCCTTACGGCTATTTCTTCTTATTTTGTAATTAAATGGATGTTGCCCGAGCAAATTCAAATGCACTTTTTCGGCGAAGGAATTAAAGAATTCCCTTCCCGATACGTATTTTATGCAACTTTAATAGGTTTAACCGTAGGCGGTTTAATCTCTTATTTTACAGAATACTACACCGGATTGGGCAAAAAACCGGTAATGAGTATTGTTCAAAAATCGGCTACGGGAGCAGCAACTAACATTATTGCCGGATTGGGTGTCGGTATGATTTCTACATTTGCTCCTATTTTATTGTTTGCAGCAGCTATTTGGGGGTCTTATGCCTTAGCAGGCTTTTACGGAGTGGCAATAGCCGCTTCTGCAATGATGTCCACTACTGCTATGCAATTGGCTATAGATGCTTTCGGTCCTATTGCCGACAATGCGGGAGGAATCGCCGAAATGAGTGAATTACCCTCAGATGTGCGTGAAAAAACAGACATTCTCGATTCGGTAGGAAACACTACGGCAGCAATCGGAAAAGGATTTGCTATTGCATCGGCGGCTTTAACAGCATTGGCGTTATTTGCAGCATACGTTACTTTTACGGGAATTGACGGAATTAACATTTTCAAAGCAGATGTATTAGCAGCATTGTTTATTGGTGGAATGGTGCCTGTGGTGTTCTCTGCTTTAGCAATGAATTCCGTAGGAAAGGCTGCTATGGAAATGGTAAAAGAAGTTCGTCGTCAGTTTAAAGAAATTCCCGGAATAATGGAAGGGAAAGCCAAACCCGAATACGGTAAATGTGTGGATATTTCTACCCAAGCTGCCTTAAAAGAAATGATGTTGCCCGGCTTATTGGCAATAGTATCACCCATTGTAATAGGTTTTCTAATGGG
This sequence comes from uncultured Flavobacteriales bacterium, assembly GCA_964560645.1. Taxonomy (GTDB): domain Bacteria; phylum Bacteroidota; class Bacteroidia; order Flavobacteriales_G; family NORP312; genus CAZLMS01. Next base: position 2,138 of record CAZLMS010000031.1, read on the forward strand.
AGCCGAAGCATTAGGGGCATATATGGCGGGTGTGGCAGTATCCGGAGTGCTTTGGGCTATTTTTCAAAATAATGCCGGTGGAGCTTGGGACAATGCTAAAAAATCTTTTGAAGCAGGAGTGGAGATTGACGGACAAATGACCTATAAAGGTTCAGACGCACATAAAGCTGCCGTAACGGGGGATACCGTGGGAGACCCTTTCAAAGATACTTCGGGTCCGTCCATGAACATTTTAATTAAGCTAACTTGTTTGGTAGGTTTGGTAATAGCACCTATTTTAGGAGGTCACACCGAAACAGAAGCTGATAAACCCGGAAAGACAGAAGAAAAAGTAACAGTTGAAAAACCTGCAACTGCCGCAGTTGAAGTATCTAAAGATTTAAGTGAATTAACTCCCGGAGAATGGAAACTGGATGAATCACATACATTTGTAGATTTTAAGGTTGGACATTTGCTTTCAGATGCTAAAGGTTCATTCGGAAAAGTAAATGGAACTCTAATCATTGATTCTGCTAACATAGAAAACTCCCGTTTGAAAGTAACCATTGACGTGGCTTCTATCAATACCAACAATAAAGATAGAGATGAGCATTTGCTTGGCGAAGATTTCTTTGAAGCGGATAAATATTCGGTAATTACCTATAAAGCCAATAAAATCGTGAGAGGAGAAGAAGGTTATATAGCCAAAGGAGAGCTTACCATCAAAGATGTAACCAAACCGGTTGATTTACCTTTTGTTTTTGAAGGTGTAACAGAATCTCCTTTCAAGAAAGGTTTATATGTAGCTTCTTTTGAAGGAAAATTAAAAATAGACCGCAGAGATTTCGGAATAACATACGGACAGGGAATTATCGGAAATGAAGTGGAAATCAGTTTCAGTACCGAAGCTGATCAATACAGAGGAGAAGAGACCAACGAAAATACCGAATAATTAGTTTTTTATATTCAACAATTTTAAAGCAGCCTGAGAAGGCTGCTTTTTTTATTTTTGCTTAAACTCGCCGCCATGACTAAAAAAGAAAAAGTAGAATTTATCATCAATAAATTAAACGAATTATATCCTAATCCGCCAATACCGCTTAAACATAAAGATGCTTATACATTGCTTATAGCCGTATTGCTTTCTGCTCAATGTACGGATGAACGCGTAAATAAAATCACGCCTGTTCTTTTTTCCAAAGCCGATAACCCTTATGACATGGTAAAACTTTCCGTTAAAGAAATAGAAGACATTATCAGACCTTGCGGATTAGCTCCCGCCAAATCCAAAGCCATTTGGAATTTGTCTAAAATATTGATTGAAAAGCATAACGGACAGGTTGCGGATAATTTTGAGGATTTGGAAGCCTTGCCCGGCGTTGGACATAAAACCGCTTCGGTAGTTATGTGTCAAGCATTTGGGGTTCCGGCGTTTCCTGTAGATACCCATATTCATCGTTTAATGTGCCGATGGGGGTTAAGTAACGGGAAAAATGTGGTACAAACCGAAAAAGATGCCAAGAGATTATTCCCACAAGAACTTTGGAACAAACTGCATTTACAAATTATTTATTTTGGTAGAGAATATTGCCCTGCTAGAGGTCATCAGCCCGAAAAATGTCCTATTTGTTCAGTAGCAGCTACAAAAGCGAGTTTGCAAAGGTGTTAAGGACAAGCTCCTTGTGTCCATTCTTCCACTTCACAAGCAGCAAAACAACTGTTACTATATGTTTTACCGTTGCAACCGCATACGGGGTCGTATTGCATGGTACATATACAATTTGAATCTGCAGTTTTTTCGGTGCAAGGTGTTTTTTTACAACCAATAGCAATCATTATGAATAAAATAACGGAAAGCGTGGAAAAAAATCTCATTTTACGGCATCTTTTTAACTATTATTGTCGTAATAAAATAAGTATGCAGCCTACGCAAAAGTATAAAATATTATTTACGTTTCTTTTTTTATCTTTTGCGGTTATTCTTTCTGCCCAGTGTCCGCAATTGATAGACGGACAAGGAAATCCGAGTAGCAATCCTTATTGGATAGCTCCTTGCGACGGGAATGATTATACGCTTTTTATTCAGTCGAACGATAATATTGGTGCTTATACTGTTGACTGGGGAGACGGAAGTCCTTTAGAGAGCGGCTCATCGCTTATTCCTCCGGCATTTGTATCTCATACTTATACGGCTACGGTGGATACGTTTGTGGTTACTTTTACCGAAACTTCTACAGGTTGCGTAATTCAAGGAGTGGTTGTGATGGAAGTGCCTGTAACGGCAGAATTAGGAATTCCTGCCGGAGTTTCTACCCAGATATGCGCTCCTGATGTAATAAGTTTTACCAATAATACCAATCAAACCAACGGCTTGCCGGTATCTCAAACTACGGTTTTTACATGGAATTACGGAGATGGGAGTCCGATAGAAGTATATGATTATACCAATGTAACCCAAACAGTCTCGCATTTATATCAAAAAAATTCCGTAAATTGCAATACCATAGTAACATTAACAGCCGAAAATTACTGCGGACAATCAATAGCAACTTTCAGTCCGGTGCAAGTGTGGGATTTTGATGAGGCAGATATAACGGCTTCTCAAACACTTTTATGTTATCCGGATACTGAAGTGTTTTTTGAAAATACCCCTCAAAAAAATTGTTTGCCGGATAATAATGCACAGCGTTATGAATATTGGAATTTTGGCGATTATTGGGGTTTAGGTTATGATTCTATTGTAGGATGGCAGGCGTATGACCCGCCTTCGCGTCCGGGATATAATATTGCTTTTCCGGGAATAGGAACTTATACCGTAATGGTTTTGGATAGTAATTATTGCGGGGTGGATACTGCTTATGAAACCATTCAGATAGTTGCTCCGCCTACGGCTTCTGTTTCGCCCGTAAACACCTCCGTATGCGAAGGACAAACAGCTACTTTTGTAAATGCGTCAGGGAACGGGGCAAATACTTTCAGCTGGAATTTTGGAGACGGAAGCGGTTGGATAACCACCGGACCGGGAAATCAATCTCATGTTTACACTACTGCCGGAATATATACCGTTTCTTTAACAGCTTCTATAAGCGGAGGTTCAGCGGCTTGTACGGATATGGCGGTAACAAATATTACGGTAATGCCTGCACCTACGGCAGCGTTTACTATTAATAATAATAACGGATGCGATACTTTAACTGCTACTTTCACGGATAATTCCGTAAATGCCATTGCATGGAATTGGGATTTTGGAAATGGAAATACAAGTACATCTTCCAGTCCGCCTGCACAATTTTATCCTGCTCCGGGAAATTACAGTGTTTCTCTTCAAGTGGTGGGAAGTAACGGTTGTACAAATACCACTTCATCTGTGGTAAATGTATATCAATCTCCTAACGTGAGTTTTACTACGGCTAATGTTTGTGTGAACAGTCCCGCAAGTTTCACGGATAATTCCACCTCCGCACCGGGTGACCCGATTATCAGTTGGTTTTGGAATTTTGACGACGGCAACACAAGTACACAGCAGAATCCTGTTCATATTTATACCACAGCTCAAAATTATGATGTGTCTTTATTTGTCAGTACGGCTTTTTGTTCGGCTTCCGATACGATAACACTTACGGTAGAACCGAAACCCGTTGCCGATTTTGCAATTAATACGTCTGCCGGCTGCACACCTTTAAACATAAGTACTACAAACACTTCTACCGGAGCGAGTAATTATTTATGGGATTTTGGAGACGGAAATACTACTACACAGGTATCTCCTTCTCATACTTACTTAAATACTTCTACAACTGACCGGACTTTCAACCTTCAACTGGTTGCTTTTACATCTTTTGGCTGTACCGATACAGCAGAAGTGCCGGTAGTGGTTTATGCTGCTCCTAATGCTAATTTTTCTCATAACGGAACAGTAGATTGTGCGCCTTTGATAGTAACTTTTACAAATTCTTCTACCGTGGCATCAAGTTATGTGTGGGATTTTGGTGACGGAAACACTACTACACAAGCAAATTCTGTGCATACATTCTACAACAACACTCAATTTATAACAAATTATACTACGGAATTGGTGGCGATTACTTCTAACGGATGCACAGATACCACATGGCAAACCATTACGGTTTATCCTGAACTTAACGTAACATTTACGGCAATACCCGACAGCGGATGTAGTCCGTTGGTAGTAACATTTCCTCCTGCCGTAGGGGCTGTAGCTTGGGAATGGGATTTTGGCGACGGCGGAACTTCCAATCAACAAACTCCTACGCATACATTTATTAACAACACCACTAATAATCAAACCTATACGGTTGAGCTGATTGCCACATCTCCCTTCGGATGTAAAGACACTTCTTATCAAGATGTGAAAGTATTGCCTAAGCCGAACGCTTCGTTGTCGGTTGATGTAAATACGGGATGTCATCCTTTAGCAGTAAACTTTACCAATTCGTCTACCGGGGGAAATGGTTATGTATGGGCATTTGGAGACGGGCAAACATCTACTTCGGCAGCCAGTTTGGTGTCTCATACTTTTACAAACACTTCCGCCAATTCGGTAAATTATACCACGGAATTGATAGTTTCTACGACAGATGGATGTACAGATACCAGCAAACGAATAATTACGGTTTATCCCGAGGTTACATCGGATTTTTATATTTCCGATATGGCAGGATGCCACCCTTTGGGAGTAAATTTAGTAGAACAAGCTACGGGAGAATCCTCTTTGCTTTGGGATTTGGGAGACGGTACTACTTCTTCCCAAAACTCTATCTTTCATTATTTTGCAAATACATCTTCTAATACCATAACTTATGAAATCTCTTTAGTGGCAACATCTTCTTACGGTTGTTCCGATACGGCACGACAAACCATTTATGTTTATCCTAAACCGGTAGCTGATTATATCCAGTCTGCGACGGTGGGCTGCCAGCCGCTAAATGTAAGTTTTACCAATAATTCTCTTTTGGCTGTTCAATATGATTGGAATTTAGGAGATGGAACCACCTCAACAACTACAGCTTTGAATTTTAATCATATATACACAAATAACGGTGTAGTGTCTAATGTTCATAATATTGAACTGATTGTAACCTCTAACGACGGATGTAAAGATACGATGACTTCGGTAGTGGAAGTTTATCCTGAGATTATTGCCGACTTTACATCGGATACGGTCGGATGCAGTCCGTTGGTCATCGATTTTAGTAACTTATCTCAGAAAGCAATATTATACAATTGGGATTTTGGAGACGGAAACACGTCTTCTCAAACCAATCCTTCTCACATTTACTACAATAATACGGGAATAATACAGACTTATGATATGGAATTAATAGCCACGTCTTCTTACGGATGCAAAGACACTGCAAGTGCCTTGATAACCGTCTATCCGAAACCCACAGCCGATTTTTCTTTGAGTACCGACAATGGGTGTCATCCTTTAACGGTTTCGGTTACCGACAATAGCTTGCTTACCGATTCCGTAATTTGGGATTTGGGAGACGGAACTGTTTTTAATACTCCCGGAAATTTTACACACACTTACATCAACACTTCCGGAAGCTCTATTATTCATAACATAAGATTGGAAGTAATTACATCGGAAGGATGTTCAGATACAATGATAAAACCTGTAGAAGTTTATCCTATAGTTATTGCTCAGTTTACACCCGATACTGCCGGCTGTTCGCCCTTAGTGGTAGGATTTAATAATCAGTCGGTAAACGGAGATTTTTATGATTGGAATTTTGGAGACGGTTCCACAAGCACACAACAGTATCCTTCACATTCATTTGTAAATAATTCCGTAAACGATGTAACTTATGATGTGGTATTGTCGGTTTCTTCGCAATATGGTTGTAGTGATGTGGACTCTGCTACAGTAACCGTTTATCCCAGTCCTCAAGTGAATTTTTCTGCAACACCTGTTACCCAACAATATCCCGATGCCACGGTTTCATTCAACAATCAAACCAATAACGGTTTTTGGCAATATCAATGGAATTTTGGCGATAGTGTTACGGATTTTTTAGCCAATCCGTCTCCGCATACCTATGCTACTTGGGGAACTTATACCATTTGGTTGAAAGTATGGAGCAACAATTGTATAGACTCTGCTTATCAAGTGGTGGAAATTTTACCTCCTGTTCCTATACCGGATTTTTCGGGAGGAGGTAGCGGATGTCGTCCCTTGGAGGTAAATTTTATTAACCAATCCGTTTGGGGAGCTTCTTATTTATGGTTTTTCGGAGATGGGGTTACCTCAAACGAGGAAAATCCTTCACATTTATATTACCAAGAAGGAAGTTATACCGTAAAATTACAAGTAACCGGATTTGGAGGTGACCAGGCAACCAAAGTAATAGAAAACGCCGTGGAAGTGTATCCTAATGCAACAGCATTTTTTAATTATTATCCCGATGAGGTTTCTGTACCAAGCGAAGAAGTACAGTTTGTAAACTTATCACTTAATGCCACTACGTATCTATGGAATTTTGGAGACGGGACTACTTCCACGGAAGCTCAACCGGTACATGCTTATCAAAAAGAAGGAAGTTATACAGTTACACTTATTGCCGATAATCAATACGGATGTGCCGACACCATGCAAGTGCCCGATGCGGTATTAGCTAAAGAAACCGGACGCATAGACTTTCCCAATGCCTTTACACCAAATCGCAATGGTCCGACTGATGGAAAGTATGATATAAGAAGTTATGATAACACTATATTTTTCCCAATATACGAAAGTGTGCAAGAATATCATTTAATGATATTTAACCGTTGGGGAGAATTGGTTTTTGAAACATTCGACATAACCCAAGGATGGGATGGGTATTACAAAGGTAAATTATGCCAGCAAGATGCTTATGTATGGAAAGTGGAAGGAACATACACCACAGGCGAACGCTTTGAAAAAACAGGAGATGTTACATTGTTACGATGAGGCAAAGAATAAAACATATTATTATTTTGATAATCTTTTTAATCTCAGCACAAATAATTGTTGCCCAAAAACAAAATAAGCTATACAGTATTTTATCGGAAGCCGAAAGCTATTATGATATAGGCGATTATTATCATGCCTACGAATATTATTTAAAAGCTAAAGATTTGGATAAGCACAATCCTGAAATATATTTCCGATTGGGAATGTGTGTATTTCAATTAAAAGGCGATTTTAACGAAGCGCTTTATTATTTTGAAAATGCCGATTCGCCTGATTTT
>CAZLMS010000031.1:9362-12913 GCA_964560645.1 uncultured Flavobacteriales bacterium
GAATCTACCATTTGCAAGAAGAATTTAAAACAGCTATCCGGTACTATCATTATTTTAAACAAGAAAATTATTTTGAAGAAATTCCTTTAAAAGAAGTAAACCGCAGGATTGAACAGTCTCTTTTGGCACAAGAAATGAAAAAAAATCCTAAAAACATTAACATTATTAATATCGGAAAAGTAATCAATACCGAATTTTCCGAATACGTTCCGCTGGTAGATGCCAAAGATTCGGTAATGTTTTTTACCTCAAGAAGAGAAGGCGGCACAGGAAATAAAAAAGACCCTTACGGATTATATTTTGAAGATATTTACTATTCTTTGAAAAAAAATGGAGAATGGACAGAGCCCTTGAATATTGGAGCTCCACTCAACACGGAAACTCATGATGCTTGTGTGGCAATTACTCCGGATGCTAAGACCATGTTGATTTTTAGAACTAACAAGAATTTAATGGGTGGTGATTTATATATTACAAACATTAAAAACAATCAATGGTCAGAACCTAAATTGCTTAGTGAAAATATTAACTCTAAATATCAAGAGGCAAGTGCATGTTTTTCCGAAGATGGTAATGTTTTGTATTTTAGTAGTAATCGTCCCGGGGGATTTGGTGGAAAAGATATTTACAGAAGCGTCAGATTCGGAAACGGGGAATGGAGTTTACCTGTAAATCTCGGAGCTACAATTAACAGCGAATATGATGAAGACGCTCCTTTCATAGTGAATGACACTGTGTTGTATTTTAGCTCCAAAGGACATCAAAACATAGGCGAATATGATATTTTTAAATCTGTGTTGCAAAAAGACAGTACGTGGAGCGAACCTCAAAATTTAGGCTATCCGCTTAATTCGGTAGATGACGATATTTATTTGTCAGTACTTCCCGATGAAATCACTGCATATTATTCGTCAGATAAAAAAGGAGGATACGGCATGCAAGATATATACAAAGTGGAAATGCTCGATAAATCAAAGTTTTTGATAATAGCCAAAGGAAAAGTTACTGACACATCGGGAGTTCCTTTAAAAGCTAAACTGACTGTTATTGACCAACAAAATCATAAAATACAGGGAGTTTTTCGCAGCAACGCCAAAAACGGCAAATTTATTTTGCTCTTGTCGCCGAATGTCAATTATGAGGTAGTGGTAGAGTCTAAAGGATTTCAACCTCTTACCGATATTATAAATTATTCTGCCAAAGAAAAAATTACGGAAATCAATAAAAATTTTCAACTTATTCCCAAACTTTGAAACGTTTAATTTTCATATCGCTTTTCTTAATAATTGGTAAGGTTTTACATGCCCAAGATCCGCAATTTACTCAGTTTTACGCTTCGCCTATTACGCTTAATCCGGGATTTGCCGGAAATACCGAACAGCACAGAATTTCAGGAAACTACAGAAATCAATGGGCTGCGGTTCCAACTGTTTACCGTACTTTTTCGTTTGCCTATGATTATAGCATGCCCGAAATTAACAGTGGTGTAGCTTTGATGGTGCTGAGTGATAAAGCCGGAAGCGGCGGGTTGTATTACACTAACATTAATGTTTCTTATTCCTATCATATTCAGTTAAATAGAAAATATTTTATTCGACCGGGAATTCGCTTCGGTTATGTAATGCGAGGCATAGATGTTTCTCAATTGATATTTCCCGACCAAAATGTGAGAGGCACACAATTTAGTCCTTCTCAAAACCTGATTGTTCAAAATACGCAATATATAGACATTGCCTCCGGAATGGTTTTTTCGGACTCCAAAAAGTTTTGGGCAGGAATTTCCATTAATCATTTAAACCAACCGGTTGACGGACTTAGATTGAACAGCGAATCTAAAATGCCGGCGGAATTTTCTTTTCATGGCGGATACAATTACATATTAAAAACAGAAAAAGGAAAAGTAAAAACCAAATTAACGGCGGCTACACAATATAAAGCACAAAAACAATGGGACCAGTGGGATATAGGATTTTATTTTAATCATGAACCGGTTATTGTAGGGTTTTGGTATAGAGGCATTCCTTTATTGAAAGCTTATGAAAAAGGCTATCCCAACAATGATGCGTTTGCAGTATTGGTAGCATATTCTGCCAATAATTTTCGGATTGGTTACAGCTATGACATCACTATTTCTAAATTGACCAATAATTTCCGTTCAGGTTCGGGAGGTTCGCATGAAATAGCAATTATTTATGAATGGGCAGATCCCAATCGCAAAAAGATTAGAAACCGCAAGAAATTTTTGGTGCCTTGTGCGAAGTTTTAAGTTACTTGAATAATGTATATAGAGAAGGTACGTCCAGAAAGCCCCGGGCGGGACTCGAACCCGCGACCTAACGCTTACGAGGCGTTCGCTCTGACCGGCTGAGCTACCGGGGCGAAACTCTTGCAAAAATAAATTTTTTCAATCTTTTGTATGAAGCAGCATTCCAAAATCAGTTGTTTTTTTATGATATGGCGCTTACAAGTTGTAATTTAGCGAAAATAAATTTATTGATTTATTATCTTTGGGCACGATATGAAATACTACCTAATTTCAGGCGAAGCATCGGGTGATTTACATGGTTCAAATCTAATTAAATCGCTCAGAAAGTATGATGAAAATGCTCATTTTAGAGGAGTTGGAGGTGATTTAATGCAAATGCAAGGTCTAAGTCTGCTCAAGCATTATAAGAGTCAGGCTTATATGGGGTTTGTGGAAGTAGTGAAGCATTTGCCTTCCATTTTTAAAAGTTTTTCAGAAGTTAAGAAAGATATTTTGGCATTCGGACCGGATGTGCTGATTTTAATAGATTATCCGGGATTTAATTTGAGGGTGGCAAAATGGGCTAAAAAGCAAGGAATCAAAGTTTTTTATTATATCTCTCCGCAAGTTTGGGCGTGGAAATCCTCAAGGGTTCATGATATTAAGCAGTATGTAGATAAAATGTTTGTGATATTACCTTTTGAGAAGGAGTTTTACGCAAAATATGATTACAAAGTAGATTATGTAGGACATCCGCTTATAGATGCAGTTGAAAATCACTTATATAAATTTGATGAAAGAAATAAATTTCTAAAATTTAATAATTTAGATTTAGAAGAAAAACCTCTTATAGCACTGTTGCCGGGAAGTAGGGAGCAAGAAATAGAAAAAATTCTTCCCAAAATGATTTCCGTGGCAAGTTATTATCCCGGGTATCAATTTGTTATTTCAGGGGCACCGTCTATTCACCCCGATTTCTATACACCTTATTTAAGAGCCAATGTGTCTGTTATTTTTAATCAAACATACGAATTGCTCCGTTTTTCGGAAGCCGCATTGGTAACTTCCGGGACGGCAACACTCGAGACGGCGCTATTTAAAGTGCCTCAAGTAGTGTGTTACAAAGCAAATGATATATCGGTTTTTTTGGCAAAAAAGCTGATTAATATAAAATACATCTCGCTGGTAAATCTCATTATGAATACAGAAGTGGTAAAAGAGTTGATACAAAAAGACTTAACAAAAGAAAACCTAAAAAAAGAATTAGATAAAAAAGAGGAAGTGAAAGAAGAAAAGAAGGAAATGG
>CAZLMS010000032.1:0-12403 GCA_964560645.1 uncultured Flavobacteriales bacterium
AGAACAAGTAGCGGCAGATATTCAAAAAAGCGTAGAAATTATAGAAAGGTCGGACAATGTTTTTTTTGTCGGGAACGGCGGCTCTAATGCCATTACCTCGCACATGATGGAAGATTACGCCAAAGTAGGAAGAATACGCTCTTTTTCTTTTACAGATTCAGCTTTAATAACTTGTTTTTCTAACGATTACGGACACGAAAACGCCATGAGAGAATGGCTGAAAATCTATTTTCAACCCGGTGATGTGCTCATCGCCATAAGCAGTTCCGGCAATTCGGCAAACATTGTAAATGCTGCGAATTTTGCCAAAGAAATGAACGGAAAAGTAATTACCCTTTCAGGATTTAAACCCGATAATTTGCTTAGAAAAACAGGCGATGTTAATTTTCATATTCCCGTTGAAAACTACGGAATAGTAGAGTGTTATCATCAGGTAATTTTACACGTAATTCTCGATGAAATTTGCAGTAGAAAAAAATGAAATGTCCGACGAGAATTTTTCTAACATAGACACGGAAGAAGAGCAAGATTTATACGAACACTATAAGTTCGTTGCAGACCCGCAGCAACAACCTTTAAGGATAGACAAATTTTTATTGGACCGTCTTCATAACACTTCCCGCAACAGAATACAAAACGCCATAAAAGCGGGCAATGTACTGGTAAATCAATCAACAGTAAAAGCCAATTACAAAGTAAAACCCCACGATGAAATTTCCATTGTATTACCGTATCCCAAACGACATTTGAGAATACATCCGGAAAATATTCCGTTGAATATTGTGTATGAAGACGAGCATATTGTAGTAATAAATAAACAAGCAGGGTTAGTCGCTCATCCGGGATATTCCAACTTTACAGGTACATTGGTCAATGCTTTATTATACCATTTCGGAAATTTACCAAGCAGAGATAAAGAAGAACCTAAACCCGGTTTGGTTCACCGCTTGGACAAAGACACCACCGGCTTAATGGTAATAGCCAAAAGTGAGCTGGCATTGAATAAATTATCCAAAATGTTTTTCGACAGAACCGTCGAGAGACGTTATTACGCATTAGTTTGGGGAGATTTGGAAACCGACGGTACAATTGAAGGAAACATTGCCCGGAATAAATCCGACAGGCGAATTATGGATGTATATCCGGAAGGTGAAACCGGAAAATTTGCCCGCACACATTACAAAGTAATAGAAAGATTGCATTACGTTACGCTGGTGGAATGTAAGCTAGATACCGGGCGAACGCATCAAATCCGAGTACATTTTAAACACATCGGACATCCGCTTTTTGGAGATGTGCAATATGGAGGCGATAAAATTTTAAAAGGCACTACATTTAGCAAATACAAACAATTCGTCCAAAATTGTTTTAAAATTTTACCCAGACAAGCTCTTCATGCCAAAACATTATCGTTTACGCACCCTGCTACGGACAAACCGATGCATTTCGATTCTCCTCTTCCCGAAGATTTTGAGCAAGTATTGCTAAAATGGAAAAATTACGTTCAGTTTAATCCGTAAATTGCTAATTTTAAACAATCAAATTTTATCATAATGTTAATTGACCAATTATTGAAAAGCACCGACCGGAAATCAGCTGAAATTGCTGAAAAAGTGCTTAATAATAAACGCATTACTCCCGAAGAAGGTGTCCATTTGTATTATCACACGGATTTACCGCTTTTGGGATATTTAGCCAATAAAATAAGAGAAGAAAAAAACGGCGATTATGCTTATTTTAACCGAAACATTCACATTGAGCCCACCAATATTTGCGTATATGACTGTAAGTTTTGTTCCTATTCCCGAAAAGTAAGAGAACGCGGCGATTTACAAGCATGGGAAATGAGTGAAGAAGAAATTCTAACCATGTTGAAAAAATATGAAAATCAACCTATTACAGAAGTTCATATAGTAGGAGGAGTACATCCCAAAATGGGCTTGCACTATTTTGCATCGCTCATTCAAAAAATTAAACAAATTCGTCCTGATATTCACGTAAAAGCTTTTACGGCAGTAGAATTACATTATATGTGTAAAAAAGCCAAAGTTTCTTATGAAGAAGGGTTGAAAATATTGAAAGACAGCGGACAAGATTCATTACCCGGAGGCGGTGCAGAAATTTTCGACGAAGAACTTCGCAAAATTATTTGTGCCGATAAATGCACCACAAGCGAATGGTTGCAAATCCACGAAACGGCTCACAAATTGGGAATGCCCTCTAATGCAACCATGCTTTACGGACATATAGAAAAATACGAACACCGCATTCATCACATGAATTTACTGCGTCAATTACAAGATAAAACAAACGGTTTCAACACGTTTATTCCGTTAAAATTCAGAAACCAAAATAATCAAATGTCCAATGTTCCGGAGGTATCAATAATTGAAGATTTGAAAAATTATGCCGTAAGCCGTATTTTCATGGATAATTTTCCGCATTTAAAAGCCTATTGGCCCATGATAGGAAGAGACGTAGCCCAAATGTCGTTGAGTTTTGGTGTAGATGATATTGACGGAACCATAGATGATACTACCAAAATATACACCATGGCAGGAGCAGAGGAGCAATCACCGGCAATGTCCACCGAACAACTGGTAGAGCTTATCCGTCAAGCCAACCGCATTCCCGTAGAAAGAGATACGTTATATAATATCGTAAAAACCTACGAAGAAGTACTTTCATAGCAAACCGTACTAACAAAGAATCACAAATAACAAAAAAACAGCTTATTATATAACCGTTCTGTTCTACGGATTTTTCAAAGAGGAAATACGCAAATGATTCTTGAAATAATCTTTTTGTTTTGCCGTGTTCAATAAGTGATTATGCCACACGGAAATAAAGCATTGTTTATCTGATTGTGCAGATTGCAACATTTGTTCCGTTATTTTCATCCATTCGGGATACTGATAATAATAATGCTGACTATCCATCATCGAAAAAGGATGAATAATGAGGTTTGTCGGGCTGTTGGTTCGTAAATTAAACCACCGGAAAGGCTCGCTCATTCCCGCTCTATAACCGGGAATTTGCGGATACCCCATGGAGTAATCCTCAGTAAATCCTGCTTTTATGACGTTTTCAAAATAGCCGGGCATGTTTGTTTTGATATAATGTTGGCGGATTTTTTTAATGTCTTTCCCTCTAATTTCTTCCAACAATTGTTTTTCTCTTATTAGGGTTTGTAAATTCTCCGTAGATGCATAAGAAGCATGCAAGCCTGTCTCATGCTGTTCTGCCGTGCGACGCATAACCTTCCGAAAATCTTCACACGAAGGATTGTTATTATTGTCAGGGGGCTTACCGCTGCCTAATAAAAAAAAGAAAATGGCTTGAATGTTATTTTCTTGATGCTGTGCATACAGGTATTCAAAAACATCAAAAGGGTCTTTCCGGATATTGAAATTGTTTAATTTCCATACATCTTTCAGAAAACTCCCCCATTTTTTCCATTTGCTTTTACATAAATAAGCAAAAGCTCTGTCTATATCATAAGTAGCCGAATATCGGTATTCCGCCGAAGTGGAAATTTCCTTTCCGCTGATTTCGGATAATTTTTGTTTTACAAAATCCGCCCATCTGTTCACCACGGGATAAAAAAGCATTTTATGTTGATACAATACACTTTCTTGGGGCAAAAAACGTCCGTGTTCATCGGTTTTTAGTGGAAAATACTCTTCATATCGAGTAACCATATAAAACACCGATGCCAACACATCAAAAGGTATTTCTCCACCCTCAACAGGGAAAAAACCTTGAATGTTTTCACCCTTAAAAAACGGTATATCCACGGGCTTTAAAACATCTGAGCGTAATAAATCCGCCGCAGGTATGAATAACGTTTGAGATATTCCGGGATTTTCGGGAGCATACGCAATTTTATGAAGAACAGAAGATTGTTTAAAATCCTCCTCACTCTGCGTAAGCTGGAAATCCGTCTTCCACACACTTCGACACAATATTTCACAAGCATATTCTATCCGGGGGGTAATATTTGGAGTATATATCAATATCATAAGTCGTTATGGTCGGCAAAACTGTAATAAGTGTTTTCACCTACAATAATATGGTCTAACAATTGAATATCCAAAAGTTTCGCAGCCTCTTTAATTTTACGGGTAATTTGATAATCATTGGCACTGGGATCGGTTTTTCCCGACGGATGATTATGAGCCAAAATTATTTGTGTAGCCAACAATTCTATGGCATTTTTTAATATTAACCGGACATCCACCACCGTAGCCGCGATTCCTCCCTTGCTGATATTTTTTACGGCAATAACTTCATTTTTGCGATTTAAGTATATTACGTAAAATTCTTCGTGAGGCAAATCCGATAAAAAAGGCTGAACAGTCTCGTATGCGTGCCTGCTTGATGTTACAGGTATTTTTTCTTCGGGATTTTCTTCTTTGCGGCGGCGTCCTAATTCCAAAGCCGCTGCAATTGTAACGGCTTTTGCCGTTCCTATTCCGTTAAACTTTTTAAGTTCGTTTACAGACAATTTTCCCAAACGAGACAGTTTGTTATCTGCAAAATTTAGTATACTTTGTGCCAACTCTACCGCAGATTGCTTCCTGTTTCCCGAACCTATTAAAATAGCTAATAATTCGGCATTGGACAACGACTGCTTTCCTTTTAGCAGCATTTTTTCCCGCGGACGGTCATCTTCCGCCCATTGTTTAATGGATATTCTGTTTTCCATTTTACGGATAAGTATTTGTAATTATTTTATACCAACGTAAAATTCTCGAAGGTGTTCGGGCTATTTGATAATAAGGGGTTTGCTCTGCCCCAAAACTTCGGAAATAAGCTTCTATAGACTGAATCATACTGCCTTCAAAGTTAAATTCAATCTTGCCTTCGTTAAACATCCGTTTAATCACTTCATAAAACAATAACGTATTGGCTTCCGTATGTTTATATTCTTCGGCAATTCCGCCCATTAAATAATAAACCGTTTGATTGCTTTCTACAAGAAAAACCGATGCAGCTGCTTTTTTATCAGAAGTATAAGCCGTGAAAATTCTAACTTTTTGCCGTTTTTTGCCTTCATTAAATAATTTTTCCACTACAGTCTGCGAATAAGGAACTTGCAATCCCTGCCGGCGAAACGTCGCTTTGTTTAATTCTAAAAATTCAGACACCTCAACAGCTTCTTCTACACTTACTTGATGTTTTAGAGCTTTTTTTACATTTCTCAACACTCGCGATGAAAATTGTTTTTGCAACTCGTCAAAAGAATTATAGTTTCTATAACGAATAATGTAGGTATAACGCGTGGTTTGATGACATCCTTTCCAGTAAAAAGGCAACCAATTGGTAAAACGCTCGTGAAAACGGGCATTGAAATTATGATACGAAGGCAATTTTTCCAACAATTGATAAATTACTTCTTTTTCAAAAGACAAACGATTGTGATAATTTTGCTTTTCGGGATAAAGAAACCAAACCCCCAAAAAAGGTGTTAAAACAGGCATTTTCAAAAACTTAAATATACCTTTTTGTTCCTCTGCCACAGGCATAATTCCCGTAATTTCATCTCCCTTCCGGGCATAAAAAACCTTCCACTGATTAGGGGCTACAATATCTAACCACCATGGATGAAAAAAAACCGGCAATTGATTTTTTTCGCATAAATGATTATATGTTTTCTTATCCGTCAAAACTATAAACGTTTCAATTTTTCTAAAAAAGTCGTTATTTTCTCTTCCTGCTCGGCTTGTGCGGTTCTTTTTTTAAAAATCAATTTGGGAAGAATTATATTTTCAGCAGGTCTTTTTTCTAACCCTGTGTATGCCTGAATTTTTTTCAAGGCGCCGTCCAAATCGGAACAAATCTCTTCATAAGTGATTTCCATTCTTTTGGGAAAATATTGTTCAATAAATCGGTTTAAATAAAAAACCTGACCTGCCGTTTGTTCTTGGGGTGAAAGTTTAATAAGTGAATTATATTCCGGGGGTTTTACGGAAAACCATGCGTTTTCATTGCCCAAAAACTGCTTGCGTGCCGCAAGTAATGCCAGAGCATTATCTTCCTCATTGCGTTTTACATGTATCACTTTTACTCCGGGCAATTGATTTACCACTGCCGGACGAACCGACAAATAAGTATTCTTTAAAACAAACGGTCGTTTTTCATATCTTAAAATTTTATCGAACACTTTCGACACATTTTTTATCTCTGATTGATATTCTTTCGGATGCAAAATAATTTTTTCTTTCGGAAAGTATTGTTGCCAAAAAATTCCCATTTCAGAGGGGGCATGCATAGAATATGGATAGGTTCTGCCATAATAAGAGCGAAAAACATTGTGAGGCTTGTTATCATAAATTTTCCTGCTCCAATGCAGGCCTGTAAGCGGGTAAGGATAAAGCAATTGAGATACATTATCAAAATAACCCACTTGAAAAACATTGGTCATCAGTTGATATAATAAAGTTGTTCCGCTTCGGGGAACTCCCACAATAACTATAACCGGACATACTGAAGGCTCCGGAGACAATAGCTTTTCCAATTGCTTCTCCTTTTTGCTTAAAATCGGGGAAAAGACTTTATTTACTACTTTCGCAAACAGGTCGATTTTGTCGGCTTTTATTATTTTTTGAATTTTATTCATGTTCGCTTGAAGCAAAGATAACTTAATGACCGGTAAAGCAAAGCTTAGTTTTCTAAAAAAATGGTTATGGCGTAAAATTACTTCTGCCTACGATTGGCTTTTGTATGCTCTTCATGTTTACCCGTCTGCAGAAATTTCGGAGAAAGTTATTGTATTTGCTTGCGATAACACCCGTCTTGAAATCGGGAAATATGCTTACTGCTTACATCAAAAATACCAAACAAAAATTGTTTTAATGATGCCGAAAACGCGGGTTGGCAACTTTTTAAAAGGAAATGAATTTCATAAAGTTTTTATATTCAGAAATTCATGGCACTTATTACGAATATTGAAATCTGCGGAACGTTATATTGAGCTTATTCATTATTTCGGACGTGCCTCTACATCAGGATATAAAATATTAACAAAAACCGATTTTCCGTTTATTTTTTCCGGGAAAGATTTGTCGGTAATGTATGAAGGTTTAGATACTCAAAAAAACGTTTTCAAAAACGATTTAAAATTTGAAAAATATTGTTTGGCACATGCAAACGGTGTTATTTCAGAAAGTTTGGAAATTCAACCGGCACGACGAATTTATCAAATACCCAAAGTTCCTTCTTTGTTTTTTCCTATATACACGGACAATCGCTTTTTTATAACCCCTGAAAAAAAATCACTTAAAGAAATTCATTGGGTGTATATCGGAGGGGTTCATCCGAAAAGTGCTTCTCCCGAATTGGGAACCATGAAATTGCATTGGTTAATAGATGCTTGCGAAAAAAACCGGATATTTTTTCACATATATCCTAATCACGGATTGCACCCGTCTATTTATCGGGAGTATTTTTCGTTAGCAGAAAAAAACCAATACTTTACCATGCACAAACCTGTTGAACCTGAAAAAATCAGTCAAGAAATCAGCCGGTATCATTTCGGGATTATTCCTTTCTTTGACGAAGATACTACACGTTTGCCGTTAAAACGAAGATATTGCACCTCAAACAAATTGTTTAATTACATTGAGGCAGGCTTGCCTGTTTTGATTTCGGAAGACATGCAATTTCAATTATTTTTAGCCCGTAAAATGCGAGCCGGGATTTCCATGAAAAAAAACGATTTTATAAATTTCCAAGAAAAAAGAAAAGCCATAGACTACGAAAAAACAGTAAATGAATTACTTAAACAAAGAGAAACTTATTGTTTGGAAAATCAAATAGGAAGAATGTATTACTTTTACAACAAAATTAAAAAATGAACAAACTGCAGTTAGTTCCGAAGTTTTTCAAACTTATATTCTCGGACACCCCAATGTTTCTTAAAGCATTGGCTAATTATACCATAGACGCACACTACCGCACTTATTACAAAAGCAAATATCGCGAACCATTGAAATTTGCAGATATTAAAGACCTTTCGCCTTCTTTACATGAACATATTGAAAACTATACTTTTTTAGACGGCACTTCCAGAGTTACAGACATTGCTTTAATTATGAGCATTTGCCGCAGATATGAAAATTGCGATTATTTGGAAATTGGTTCTTTTAGAGGCGAAAGTTTATATAATGTATCCACAGTAGCCCGAAATTGCGTGTCTGTTTCTCTTTCCAAAGACGAGCTCTTACAGATGGGAGTTTCCAAAAGTTCTGCGGAATATCAAAGATTTTTCACTCAAAACCGAAAAAATATTAAACACATAGAACACAATTCTTTAACATTTGATTTCAATTCGCTTAACCAAAAGTTTGATGTAATATTTATTGATGCCGACCATTCTTATCCGGCTGTAAAAAAAGATACCGAAAATGCTTTTAAATTGTTAAAAAACGAAAATTCCGTAATTATCTGGCACGATGCCGGACGCGGGTATGAAAAACACCGGTTTGAAGTAGAAGCCGGTATATTAGACGGCGCTCCGAAAAACGCTCATCCTTATATCTACAGAGTAACCAACACACTTTGTGCTATTTATACCAAAGAAAAAATTGAAGCAAAAATGCTTCATTCTCCGCAAATTCCCAATAAAACATTCAATGTGGATATTCAGCTTAAGCCTTTGAAATAGATGCTTCCGCTAACGATTGATTTAAAATATCTGCGGGAAGTTGTTCATTAACAGCTTCTACCAAATCCAAAGACTCTCCTCCAAGCTCTTGAAACATTTCCGCATACTCCTCTCCTATTTCTATTATGGTTTCCAAACAATCCGCTACAAATGCCGGACTAAATACCAAAATGTTTTTTACTCCTTTGTGAGCTAAATCTTTAATAACCTCATCGGCATAAGGTTTTAACCAAGGTTCTTTTGCCCGCGTTTCCAACCTCGACTGGAAAACCGTTTGATAAGGAATATCCGTTTGCAATTCATTCATTAACAATCGTGTAGTTTGCACACATTGAGCTTTGTAACAAAATTCATTGTCTTTAGATATAAAGCCGCAACATTTTTCATTGAAATCACACTTCCCGGATTTGTCGCCTTTTTTTATATGTCTTTCCGGAACTCCATGATAACTGAACAAAATGTAATCATATTTTTTTTGCTCCAACATTTTTTTCCCTTTACCCGTCAGAATCTTAATAAAAGACTTATTATCATAGAAATAAGGCACTATTTTTATTTCAGGAATTACTTCTTCCTTTTTAATAATCTCCATAAATTTTTCTATACTGGAACCTGTTGTGGAAGAAGCATATTGAGGATATAACGGAACCACCGTAATGGATGAAACGTTGGCTTTAAGCAGGTTTTTAACTGCTTTTTCCATATCCGGTTTTTGATATCGCATTGCTAACTCTACCATATAATTTTCTCCTAATTGATGTTGCCATCTTTTTTTAATATTTTCGGAATGATATAATAATGGAGAACCTTCTTTTGTCCATAATTTTTGATATGCTTTTGCAGATTTTGGAGCGCGAAAAGGTGCTATAATTAAATTGACTAACAACCATCTGGAAAGATAAGGCAAGTCTATCACCCTCCTATCCATTAAAAATTCCCTCAAGTATTTTCTGACATCTGAAACTTCCGGAGTATCAGGAGTTCCTAAGTTGATAAGTAAAATTCCTTTTTTCAATATTTAAATCGTTTCGGGTAGCGTATATTTCCTTCCTTTATTTACTTCTTTCAAATGTTTAAGCAAAGGTTCAAAATATTCAAGCATGGGTTTGGCGCTCATTCCTGTTCCTAAATTTTCTTCCAATACTTGTTGCCAATGTTTGGTAGCTCCTACTTTCATTATATTTTTCAAAAAATCGCCGATTTTAGGTTCGTTGTAGTAATTAGTAGCATGAGGGTTTTGATGTAAAATATTTTTAGCTATATAATCGTGAAATTGAAAAAGCAGAATGTTGGAAATAGCATAATCGTAATACTGTGCCGGGTCATTATTGATATGAGTTTTAGATGCGGCATCGCAAAATTCTTCTCCTCGTTCGGACGGCGGTACAATACCTTGATATTTTTTCTTAAGTTCCCACCACTTTTTATTAAACTCGTCTTTAGGTAAGTTTTCGGCATAAAGTGACTTTTCAAACTCCGTCATTACGCCTGCTCCCCAAGGAATAAGCACTACATAATTCAATGCTTCTTTCAACATCATTTGCATTTCATCTGTTTGTGTATCTGTCATCAACAATCCTAATTCTTCCAAAAAGGGTTTTTGCATGGCAGCCAATCCCATTAAACTTCCCATGGCTTCGTGAAACCCTCTGTTAGCACCTTCTCTTAAAACAATAGGCACATCGGGGTTGGAATATTCTAAAAAATAGTAAATATGCCCCAATTCATGTAAAGCAGTTTCCCACCATTCGGTATTGGGTTCTATGCTCATCAAAGAGCGCACGTCTTTATCTAAATCAATATGCCAAGCGGAAGCGTGATTGTTCTTTTTATATTTGACATGGGGAGGCAAAGGATACAAGCTGGAACGCTCCCAAAAAGTTTTGGGCAATTCGCTAAATCCTAAACTTTTGTAGAACTCTTCTCCGGTTTGGATTATCCATTCTCTACCTCTATATTCCAACGCTTCATCGAGATTTACGCCTTCCACCTGTACCATCGCCGACCAATCTTGCCCCCAACGGTTAGGCAGCCAATGAGCCGGTAAATAATCCGGAACCTCAGCGTTGTATTTCTTGGCTAATTCATATCTTGCCCACGTATGCAATTCTCTGTACAAAGGCCAAATATCTCTAATCATTTGCTGCAACAAATTAGACATCTCTTCGGTAGAAAGCCCGTATTCCGAAACCTGATATTCAAAAAAGTCATGATAGCCAAGTGCTTGTACAGACTTATTTCTCAAATCTCGAAGTTTTTCCAAACCATCCTTTAATTCTTTTCCTACTTCTTTGCTGCACTCCCATACTTTTTGGCGTTCGCTCAAATTGGTCTCAGAACGAAGTTTTTCGTCTATTTCGTTGGTTGTAACGGATTTTCCGTCCAATTGATAATCAAACCCGAACAGTTTTTCGGTTTGTTCGGTTTCCGCTTTAATACGTTCTATAATCACATTTCCCGCTGTTTCAGGGCTTCCGCCGGCTTTGTATAAAATGGCTTCCAATTGTTTTACCTGCAATGGGGTAAGCGCATTTTTTTGAGTTAAATATTTTTTGGCTGTTTCAATATTTGTTTTACTACCGGTAAAATCTGCCAATTTCTTATTAGCTGCTTGGGCCGCCTGAGCCGAAAGCGTATCTCCCGGAACAATTTTAGTGTTCAATCGCCATTCGGCTTCCGACGACATTTTTACCAACAGCTGATATTTTTGATTGTAATCGTTTAAATATTGCTGCACCTCTTCTTGAAGTTTTAAGTTGGCTTTTTGTTGCTGTTTTTCGGGATTGGAACATGCTGCTATAAAAAGGCAACCGGCAATAAAAAAATTCGTTAATTTCATTGGTTCGTTATTATTTAGATATTTGCAAATATATTACAACCTTAATTATGAGCCTCGATATTTTATTTCATCAAGCCAAAAATGCCTACGAAAGTCGTGATTTTATTAAAGCTATTCAAATTTATTCGGAAATCATTGAAATAGACAATCAAAATGTAGAAGCATATTATCAACGGTGTTTAAGTTATTATCACTTAAACGACAAGCATAAAGCGTTAGAGGATGCCGAAAAGTGTGTAACGCTCGAGCCGGACAATCCTTTCAGGTATTCTTGCAGAGCCTATATTAAAGAAAGTTTAGGACAAACCCGTGATGCTATTAACGACTATAAAAAAGCCATTAAACTAGACCCTGAGGATGCTGTGGCATACAACAACTTAGGGCTATTGGAAGAAAAGCTGGGTTATGAAAAAATGGCGGAGCAACACTTTAAAAAAGCAGATGAACTTGGCGAAAAACACTTTCCCGTAAACGAACAAGAAAAACAAAAAGCCCGAGAAGTTCGCGAAAAACTAAACGGTCATTCCCGCTCGCAATCACCACAAAGTGAAGAAGAAAAAATTAAGCAATATATTCAATCGCTCGGCGGAGATGTAAAAATTGAAGTTATCAACGATTCGTTTTGGGATGTAATAAGAAAAACCTTTACCGACAAAAAATATTTTAAAGAATTTTTGGATTTTGTCAAAAATGGTTTAAAATTGCCAAAAAAATAACAATGAAGAAACTAATTTACATAATACTTGCCTTAATTGTGAGCGGTGCAATATACGTTTGGTTTTTTCTATACAATAAACCTCACGTGGATGTAGTAAGCAAAAAAGCCGACGTGGTAATATCCGCCAACGATTTAATACAACAATTTTCCGATAACCCCCAAGAACAGCATCAAAAAC
>CAZLMS010000032.1:12413-12861 GCA_964560645.1 uncultured Flavobacteriales bacterium
CCGCTTTACTTCATGATATACCTGAAACGGAAATATCCAACGCTAAAATAAAAGGAATTTATGTGGGATATTTGGAAGCCGAACCCGATTTTGGTTTGGACGGCAGTATTCAATTAAAGAGAAGCGTAATTATTCAACCATAACTTCCACTATCCATGAAAAAAACAGTACTCATAATAGGAATAACTTTGGCTCTATTCTCCTGCAAGCATGAGCCGCTTGTAGATAGTAATGTTATAAACGAATCTGACAATCTAATTATAGATTCTATTTGCGACTCAAATACCGTCTATTTTATAAACGATGTGCAACCCATCATTAATTCTTCTTGTGCCTATTCCGGATGTCACGATAAAGCCACTGCAAAAGAGGGGGTAGATTTATCTTCTTACTCATCCATTATTACTACGGGAGAAGTTGTTGCCGGCAATGCCGATGAAAGCGAAAT
>CAZLMS010000033.1:0-12776 GCA_964560645.1 uncultured Flavobacteriales bacterium
CTGTTACACTATTGGTAATATATAGAGGAACAATAAAAGCTGAATCTGAAGTGTTTATGCTGTTAATGGCAAGTTTCACGGTATCGTTTTCGGCAGGATTAAGTGCTTGAGTGTATATGTTAGGTACATTCCAATAAGTTGTGGGAATATAAATTCCGTCGTATTCTACATCATATAGTCCTGAAGCATTGGGATGATTTCGCAATTGAGTTTTATATTCCAAACCGTTTCTTTCCAATACAATATCCATATATCGAGGTTGGGAGCGGTAAAATGTACCTAATGTAGTGGTTTTGTTAGTTTCATTAAAAGTAATGGTGCCTGTTCCGGGTGAGGTTACATGTACCCAAAAAGCTTGATGTTGAGCTATAATGGTTCCCGATGCTTTGTCAAAAGTTTGATAGGCTGATGTGTTCGGGTCCCAAATGGAAATAAAATTAGAAATATTGCTTGTAATGCCTACTCCGTCCCATACAATATCACAAGGATAAGGATTAGCTACCATATTCCATCCGTCTTCGGAGGAAGGTTGGGCGGGATCATCGGTATGGGTTACGTTTTGAGTAATTGTGCCTACATTAGGAGTGCCGTATAAATCAGTGGTTATACCTGAATTAAATGCATAGATATAATATCCCAGACCTACTTGTATGAGGTCGGAGGTGGAGGAGGGGGGGACATATCCTATTTCTTTAGTACCGGTAATTGTTTCATCATAGGTGGCTACAGTATAATAAGAAGATGAGGGATTGTCACTTCCGGGAAATCCCCATGTGGTGAGCTCATTATCCCAGTCGGCAATGGTTGTTCCCGATACGGGAGAGCCTACCATTCTCCAGCCTGTAGTGCTGTAATAACGTTGGGCATAGATATTCCCGGAAAGGGTAGCCGAGGTAATAGGGGCAATTCTTCCTGTTTCGGAAGCGGTGGAAATCAATGTTAGGAAATTATTAGTGTTAAACGTTCCGCTGTTTAATGTGAGTATTCCTTGTAGTGAAGTGTTGTCAGAAAGCGAAAGGGTAGCAGTATTGTTAGAAGTTACGTTGTAAAAAGTGTTATTGCCCGAAATGCTTTGATTTGCCGTTGAACCGAAAATTACCGTACTTGTTCCGGGATTAAACGTACCGGTATTTGCCCAATTGCCTGCAGGTAATTCATAGGTTCCGTTTCCTTGTAAGGTACCGGTGTTTTTTGACAGTCCGGTATTTAAAATTAATTTACCATTATTTGTAAATGTTCCAGCGTTGATGAAATCGGTGGTTACGTTAATTATATCTGCAGAGTTGGACAATGAAGTGGAATTTCCCGATTCATTATTTAATACATTGAAATTTTGAGAACCTCCCGATAAAGTTATTGTGTGGGTGTTTCCTCCCGTAAAATAAACTGTATCGGTAGAGGTAGTGTAAGTTCCGCCTTGGTTAATCCAATTTCCGTAAACCAGTGTACTGAAGTTGTTGGAGTTTAAAACTCCGCTTGCAGAAATGGTTAAATCGCCATATACTCGAGTTCTCTTGTTTAATGTTGCGCCTGTTGTATTGCTTATAGTTAAGTGATAATAATCTCCTTGATAGATGTTTTGAGATGCCGTAGTGCTCATGTATTCTACAGTATTGTTATTGGCTGTGGCTATAAAAGAAGCTCCGCTTGTAGGAAAAATTATACCTTCTATCCCGAAATAAGAATTAGTTTGATTTACCCATTTAACGGTATTGTCTATTGCTGTTAAATCATTATTTAAGGTAATAGAAACTTTTCCGTTGTTATAAACCACCAAGTTAGATGTCCTAATATTTACAATCGCTTCAAAAGTTAAGTTGGCTGTGGCAGCAATGGTTTTATTACCGTCTCGTATCCACACTTGACTATTGTAAAAATATCCAGACCCGTCTATATTGGAATTTATGCCTCTTAATTCTAATCGACCGGTTCCGTTGTAAATTCCGTCGTTAATAATATCTCCGTCCACTCGCATTCGATTTCCGTTATCATTAAAAGTTCCTCCCGGTTCTATAATTAGATTGTTTATGGTTCTTTTTGCCGTTAAAGAAACTGTATGAGTAGCAGAAATTATTACGTTATCCGTATTTGTAGGTCTGCAATTGCAATCCCATGTAGAGTTGCTTTTCCAATTTCCGCTTTTAACACTTCTTATCACGTGATATATGTATATGTCAATACACTTGGCAGCACCTTGTCCGCAAGAAGGAGAGGTAGGGGTTACACAAATTTGCCCCGTTCCTGCAGCTCCCCAATTAACATAAATAGTATCGGAGGTTACACCTAATGTATAAGAACCTCCCGTTATAGACCAGCTGTATGTATAACCTGCTGGTGCATTGGGGATGTAATATTGCCTTTGAGTACTATTTTCAGGAACAGAAGTAAGCCCCGCAATATTTTCTACGGGTAAAGGATCTACAGTTACGATTAACGATTTAATTTCTCCAACCGTGCAGCCGTTGTTTTCTTGTACCGATATGGTATCTACGCCTCCGCCGCTAAACGTAACAGTTACATTGGAAGTTCCATTTCCGCTTACAATACTGCCGTTACCTGTTACACTCCATTTGTAGGTGCTTCCGGGCGTATTGGTTACATTAAATGATTGATTGGTGGAAGCACAAAACGAAGTGTTGCCTGATATATTGCTAGTTACCGGAGGCTCACAATTGGTGGTGTCGGCAAAAACCAACTGAATGGGCAATGTGGTGATATTGTTTCTGGTTACTTGTGTACCGGTTACTCCTCCATGCGTTCCATATATTGTCCAATTGGCAGAAGAACTTGTTCTTCCGATAATTTTAGTAGCGTTGTTAATGGAAAACGAGGTAAATCCGTTGCCGTCGAGTGTTGCGGAGAAGTCTGTGATATTTATTCCGTTAAGTTTGGTAACATTCCAATACCCTTCGGCAAAGGTGTTTCTTAAAGAATCCGGTGCATCATATAACGGTAGTCCGTTTCTTCCGGGAAAAGTTTCCACAAATTCCAACATTAATGAGCCTGTAGCGGGCATGGTGTTTACGGTGATGTTTGCGTATTGATTGCCGTACGAACTTCCCATGGGATATAAATAAGTTCCGGTAGCTCCTATCCATCGTTCAAACTTTCCTATTATTTTACCTGAAGTGTGAGTTAGAGTACCGGGAGCAGCAGTACTCGAGCCAAGAGTTATTTTATTAGTTCCCGTAGAAATTATCCCGTTTGAAAGTGTAAAGTTGTTGTCAACAATAATGTCTGTATTTATATTAAGCTGCCCCGATGTTTTGTTCACGGTTAAATTGTAAAAATCAAAGGCAGAAAGTCCATTTATGTTTTGAGTTCCTGTTCCGTTAAAGGTTACCGTACAAGTATTATTATGGTCAAATATTCCATTGTTTGTAAAATTTCCTTGAACAGCCAAATTATATATATCTGTAAATAAATTGGTTCCGTCTATTGTAAGGTCGCCGTTTATTTGTAAATCGGAAACGAGTGTTTTAGTAAACCCTGCCCCACTTAATTTTAGATGATAGTAAGAGGAAACGGGAGATTTTATGTCTTGATTGTTGTCAAAATACTCTACCGTATTCCCTGTTGCTGAGGCATTTAATGTGCCGGTAATAAGCATGTTTCTTCCTATTTTAAGGGTGGAATTGGCTTGGTTGGTCCATGTTGAGGTAGCATCTGCTCCTCTTAAATCTCTAACAATGGTAATACTACCATAGTTGTTTACGGTGCAAGATGTTAATAAGTGTACATTTCCAGCAGAAAAAGTGAGATTGGTTCCTTGGGCAATATAATGTGTTCCTGTAGAGAAAAAGAACCTTCTTCTTCCTGATTTTATACCTGTTCCGCTTAAAGTATCTCCGTTAAAGAAGATATTTTTTCTATTGTTATTTAATTCTCCGTTAATAACCAGATTCCCGTTTATGGTAAGGGTGTTGTTTCCACAATTCAGCATCCCGCCACTTTGAATAGTTAGCTTGTTTACGGTGGTATTATTACGCAAATCTACCGTATGACCAGAAGCTATGGTTACATCATCGGTAGCAGAAGGTACACAACCGCAATCCCAAGTAGAAGTTTGATTCCATCTGCCAGATTGAACAGATGTTATGTTAATGGCAGAAAGGTTAAAACTATATAAGCAAAAACAAAAGAATAAGAATATTAAAGATATGTAGTTTTTAAATTTCGCCAAATTATATTTTTTAAACATTTTTTTCAAATCTTTGTGGTAAACAAATATACAAATTTTTCCAAAAAAAACAAAATAAAAAAATTGTCAAACTTAAATTTCTAATCTGTAATACGACTAATAACCATTTAAGGTTTGCCAGCAGGTAACGCTTAAAAAATACCGTTTGTCAAATACCCGACGTTAAAATTGAAAAATGTTTTCTACTTTCGTTTAATAATAAATCTTAAAAACTTAATGTTATGAAAAAACAAATGGTAAAAATTAGTGCCGGAGTTCTGTTAATCGCCGGTGCTTTAGTGTTTTTCAACACTTCTTCTAACGATGTTTCTGTTGCAGAAGATACATTGATTGCTGCAAAATGCGGTGAGGGAAAATGCGGCGACAGCAAATCTGCTGATGAGAAAAAAGCTGCTGATAAAAAATGTGGTGAAGGAAAAAGTTCGGAACACAAGTGCGGAGAAGGAAAATGTGGCGGCAGCAAGAAGGCCGACCACAAAAAATGCAACAGCGGAAAAGTGGAAGATAGTAAAAAAGCGGAAAAAATGAAATGTGGAGAAGGAAAATGCGGTAAGTAATTTTTTTGCCAAGTAACAAAAAAGGCGGAGCTTTTAGCTCCGCCTTTTTTATGGTCAATTATATTTCTTATTTAAGTGCCAAATTGTTAGTTAATATTGCTTCCAAATATGCCATTCCATTGGCATTTTTCTCTACTTCAACAGCTTGTTCGTTGATATAAACAGTATAAGAATCTTCATTTTCCGTAAACAATTTAGCTGTTTTCTCTCCGTCTGTTAAATACCATGTTTTATCGGTTTTACGGTAGTTAAACACGGCAGTTTTATTATCAGTAAGATTTATGACTTCTATTTGATTTTTGGTAGCTATAAATTTATAATCTTTTCCGTTTTTCGACACCATTTGTATTTTCATTTCCCCTTCTTTCATTGCCACAGGGTTGCTTCCCGTCCAAAATTCAACAAGATTAAAAATAACCGCATCCAGAAACAAAGATATACCATACGCCGGGAGTACAAAGCTTAGCAGCCAAAAAATAAGGTTGTTTACAAACTTGTCTTCTGACACGCTGCTATTCCATTCATAAAGTTTTTTGGTTAAGTTGAACGAACCCATACAGCCGGATTGAGTAAATAAAATGCTTCCGGCTAACACATACACGATTGCTCTTTGCCAACGTTTTTTCATAGCTTTAATTTTTTTATTGTGCAATAAAAAAATTAGTGTTTTTACTTAAAGATTTATTTTTTCTTCGTTTTTGTGCTTTACTTCCACATGCATACTTGTTAGAAGAAGAGCAAGACTCCAGTACTAATATTGCGAGAAACAATACGGATAAAAATAATGCGATTTTTGATTTCATGAGATAAATTTTAATTGGTTTTATCTCTTTACGATTTTTTTTCGATTTCATTGCCTGCAGCTGCATCATTTCCTTGTCCTGTTGTGTATTCATAGGACACAGCCGAGCGTTCTATCTTTAATCTTGAGCCTTCAGATTCAATAATAAGCGTTTTATCATTGGCTTGAACTACTTTTCCGTGAATGCCGCCCAGCGTTACTATTTTGTCGCCTTTTTTGATGCTTTCGCGAAATTTCTTAGTTTCCTTGGCTTTTTTGTTTTGCGGACGAATCATAAAAAAGTAAAAGATTAGAAAAATTAATCCCATCATAATAATGGAACCCATCGGGTTTCCGCCTTCTTGTTGTGCCATTAGCAATGTTGTGTTCATGTTTGTGTGTTTTAAAGTTTATTTAAAATTTATTCTTGTGTTTCTTCGGGAATAACCACTTCTCCGGTAATTGCCACCACGTTGGTAGCTGGAATTGTGTTGGCTACCACGGTTACGGTTTTGTGTTGTTTACCTCTTTTTCCACTACTGTCGAATACCACGTCAATTACACCTTCGCCTCCGGGAGGAATCGGTTCTTTGGGCCAAGACGGTACTGTGCAGCCGCAACTTCCTCTTGCAGAAGCAATAATTAAATCGGCATCTCCTTCATTTTTAAACTTAAAGGAGTGTGATACTTTTTCTCCTTGATTGATGGTTCCAAAATCGTAGCGTTCTTCTTCAAAAACCATTTTGGGTTTTGCAGCTTCTTCATCTGTTTTTCCGCTTGCGGTAGCGTTAATTTTTACATCGTCGGTGTCAATTTTTCCGTCGCTGTTGCACGCGGTTAATGTGATGGCTAAAACAGATGCGGCTATCCATATTTTTCTTTTCATGGCTGTTAGTTTTTTATTTATCAATAAGTCCTCTTCCTGCTTTTTTTATTTTTCCCTCGTTTTTTAAGGTATAATATAATTTATCCAAAATTCCGTTGATAAAGATACGGCTTTTCGGAGTGGAGTAGTGTTTAGAAAGCTCGATGTATTCGTTAATGGTTACTTTATACGGAATATTAGGGAAATAAAGCATCTCAGCTAATGCCATTTCCATAAGAATTTTGTCAATAACGGCAATTCGGTCTATTTCCCAGTTTTGGGTTTTGGATGCTATGAGTTGTTCAAATTCTTTACTGTGTTTGATGGTAGTGCGGAAAAGGCTCTTTAAGAAATCGGTATCGTCTTCTTGGTCTTTATACAGAGGAAGTAAAATATTGTCGTGCGGCATAGTGTTTTCAGAAAGTTGGCGTATGGTTTTTACGGTAGAAACGGCTGCAAGCGCGTAATCGTCTTCCCAATAGATGCTTCTTTCTTCAAATAAAAACTGGATTAGCTCGTTTGTAAAAAGGTATTTTTTTAGAATTTTAATCAAAAAACTTTTGTCTTCTTCAAAATCGTTTTCCCGGTTGCTCATGTACTTTTTGTAATCGTCGGATTGAGCTATTTCTTTCCATATTTTTTTAAGCTCTTCGCGGTCGTTTGACCAATTGATTTTCCGTTGTTCTATTGCTCTGAGAAATTGTTGATTATTAAATAGAATATCAATTACTTTATTGTTGATAAACTTTAAGTTAGGGTTTAAATCTTCTTCCGTAGGAAAAAATTTGTTTTTGCGCGTTTCAATAATTTCTTCGGCTATTTGCCTAAACTCCAAAACGGTGAGTAATAAGTACAAATAAAGGTCATATATTTTATCGATGCTTTTAAAAATGTTTTTCTCGAAAGTTAAT
The DNA here is from genome assembly GCA_964560645.1 of uncultured Flavobacteriales bacterium. Taxonomy (GTDB): domain Bacteria; phylum Bacteroidota; class Bacteroidia; order Flavobacteriales_G; family NORP312; genus CAZLMS01. The sequence goes on from CAZLMS010000033.1 coordinate 7,316, forward strand.
ATATCCGCATCTTCTCCCGATTCAAAAAAAGCATATAATGCCTGAAAAACTTTAACGCGAATGTATCTTCTGTTGAGCATTTACAGTGATGAATTAAGTTTAGCGACCGCGGCAATTCGTTCCTCCGCCATTTGGTTGGCAATTAAATAGGTGGGGATGTTTTCGTTTTTTGAACGTTTAATTACTTCTAATGTGGTGTTGTATATATTTTCGGTGAGTGCAATCGCATAATCTTGTTCCAATCCTTGAACTTCGGTGTAGCAGTTGATTACGCCTCCTGCATTGATGAGATAATCGGGAGCGTAGATAATGCCCATTTCCATCACTTTTTCGCCGTGAATTTTTTCGTCTGCCAACTGGTTGTTTGCCGCACCGGCAATAACGGCACATTTGAGCTTGGAAAGGGTTTCGTCGTTTATGGTTGCTCCCAATGCGCAGGGGGCATATATATCGGTAGGAGTGTCATACACATTTTCTGCCGGAACGACTTTTACCGAAGGATGTTTTTGGGTAATTGCTTTGATTTTCTCTTCATCTATATCGCTGATATATACCACGGCATTTTCTTTCATAAGCAAGTCCACCAAATTAGCCCCCACATGCCCTGCTCCTTGAACCATTATGCTTTTTCCCGCTAAACTGTCGGTTCCGAAAGCTTCTTTTGCGGCTGCTTTCATTCCCATATAAACTCCGTATGCAGTAACAGGAGAAGGGTCGCCGGTTCCGCCCATGTATTTGGGTTTTCCTACCACATAATCGGTTTCCATAGCAATGTATTCCATGTCTTTGGGAGACATTCCAACGTCTTCTGCCGTAATGTATTTTCCTGCTAAAGAATCTACAAACTTTCCGAAGCGTCGCATTAGAACTTCATTTTTTTGAGTTTTGCTGTCTCCTATAATTACCGCTTTCCCGCCTCCTAAATTCAACCCTGAAACGGCTGACTTGTAAGTCATTCCTCTTGAAAGTCTTAACACGTCCACCAGAGCTTCCTCTTCCGTGGCATAATTCCACATTCTTGTTCCGCCCAATGCAGGACCTAATACGGTGTTGTGTATTCCGATAATGGCTTTCAAGCCGGTGTGTTTATCATGGCAAAATACGACTTGCTCGTGTTCGGTTTTTAGCATGCGAGACAAAACCATTTCGGGGGTTTCCTGAAGTATTTCCTGATTTACCATATCCTTATATTTAATAGTTTTGGTGCAAAAATGCAAGCAAAAATACGTCTTATTTTAATTGGTCGCACTTTTAACATTGTTTAAATGAAATCGCTTTTTTACCTGAATAAATATTTATGGAAATATAAATGGCGGTTGTTGTTGGGAGTGTTTTTTGTAAGTATCTCAAATGTATTTGCTATTTTTCCCGCCCAAGTTATTCGGCATGCTTTTAACTTGATAAAAGAGAATGTGTTAATATACAATGTTTTAAACGGATTTGCTTTTCAGTCGGAGTTTTATGATTATTTCTTTCAAATACTGCTAATTTACGGGGGGTTAATATTGCTTTTTGCAGTTTTAAAGGGTATCTTTATGTTTTTTATGCGCCAAACCATTATCGTAGTATCGAGATTTATTGAATATGATTTGAAGAATGAAATTTACGAGCATTATCAGTTGTTGGATGCTTCGTTTTACAAATCTCACAACACGGGTGATTTAATGAACCGGATAAGTGAAGACGTAAGTCGTGTTCGGATGTATTTGGGTCCGGCTATTATGTACACTATCAATTTATTAGTATTGTTTGCTTTGGTGATTTTTACCATGCTTACCATTAACGTAAAACTTACGTTATATGTATTAACTCCTTTACCGTTACTTTCTTTTATTATATATCGAGTGAGCGGGATGATTCATAAAAAATCGGAAGCCGTTCAAGGTAAGTTGTCAGACCTTTCCACTATTGTTCAAGAAGTGTTTTCGGGTATCAGGGTTGTTAAGTCTTACAATAAGCAGCAGGTTTTTATTCAAGATTTTGAACAGGAAAGCAACATATACAAAAAACTTAATTTGGATTTAGCTCAAGTAAACGCCCTGTTTATGCCCACTATGATTTTGTTAATCGGAATAAGTACTATTCTGACCGTTTATGTGGGAGGATTGCTTACTATAGACGGACAAATTACTACCGGAAACATTGCGGAATTTGTGATTTATGTAAATATGCTTACCTGGCCGGTGGCTTCTGTGGGTTGGGTTACTTCTTTGGTGCAAAGAGCTGCCGCTTCTCAAAAACGCATCAACGAATTTTTGAAGACACAACCAAAAATTAAAAATGAATCGGAAGAACATTTTGAAATAAAGGGACATATTGAATTTAAAAATGTTTCTTTTATCTATCCGCACACGGGAATTAGAGCTTTGCACAATGTTTCTTTTGCTGTACCGGAAGGCCGTTCTTTAGGAATTATAGGAAAGACAGGCTCCGGGAAAACCACTATCGCATCTCTCATTCTTCGACTATACGACGTAACGGAAGGTGAAATTTTGGTTGACCACAGAAACATCAAAAAAATCAATCTTTATGATTTAAGAAAAGCTATTGGTTATGTTCCTCAAGACTCATTTTTGTTTTCAGACACAATTGCCAATAACATTGCTTTTGGAAATCCTGCTGCCGAAGGCAATAGAGATTTGATTGAAAAATATGCTAAAATAGCGCATGTGCATGAAAACATTATACATTTCCCGAAAGGATACGAAACGGTAGTAGGTGAAAGGGGAATTACTTTATCGGGCGGGCAAAAGCAAAGAATAGCCATTGCCCGGGCTTTAATCAAACAGCCCAAAATTCTAATTTTAGACGACTGCCTGTCTGCCGTAGATTCTCAAACCGAAGAGCATATTCTACGGCATTTAAAAGAAGAAATGAAAGGAAAAACTTCTATTATTATCAGCCACCGGATATCTTCCGTGATGCATTGCGATAATATTATTGCATTGGAAAGAGGACAAATCATAGAACAAGGAACACATCAAGAATTATTGAAAAAACAAGGGTTTTACTACGAATTATATAATAATCAAGCACTTTTGCCGCTATGAAACAAGCAGAATTATCATCAGAATTTTGGAATGCCCGCTACAAAGAACAATCTACCGGCTGGGATTTAGGACAAGTTTCTCCGCCGTTAAAAGCATACTTTGACCAACTCACCGACAAAAACCTTAAAATTTTAATTCCCGGCTGCGGAAACGGTTATGAAGGAGAATACCTTTACAAAAAAGGATTTGAAAATGTGTATCTGCTCGATTTTGCCCCATTGGCAGTAGAGAATTTTAAAAAGCGGTTTCCCGACTTCCCTGAATCTCATTTGTATTGTGAAGATTTTTTTCAACACAATCAAACGTATGACTTAATAATAGAACAAACGTTTTTTTGTGCATTAAACCCGTCTTTAAGAGAAAAGTATGTGACACAAATGCATCGCTTATTGCGTCCGGGAGGGAAACTCGCAGGCTTGCTTTTCAATATTCCGCTCAATGAAGACCATCCGCCTTTCGGTGGTTCCAAGTCCGAATATATGCAACTGTTCTCGAAAAAATTTGACATTAAAACCATGGAAACGGCTTACAATTCCATTGAACCTCGCAAAGGAAACGAGTTGTTTTTTATAGCTCAAAGGAAGAATTAATTCCGTTTATTTACCAAATAAACTCCTAATAAAATAACCCCTATGGATACTACGGATAATCCGTATATCGGTTCATTGTCAAAAACACCCCAAAGTATTGCTACCACAGGAATTAAATAAGTTACCGAAGAAGCAAAAAGAGAAGATGTATATTTAATTAACTCGTTAAAAAGCAACACCGCCATTGCCGTTCCGAAAAAAGACAATATGAAAATATAACCTGTGGCTTTTAATGCTCCTTTTACCTGAAAATCAGACCAAGAAAAGACAGAAAAAAAGACAATAAGCATAAACGGCAACAGTATGGTAAACGCTATCCCCGTAATGGACTGAGAATCCATATTATGTAAATATTGTTTAATAACATTTACACTTATGGCATAGCAAAGCGTAGCCAAAACAACCAAGAAACTGTAAAACACATTAGGATTTCCAAAATTAAAATTGCTCTGAACCGCAATAAGTAAAACCGCTCCAAGCAATCCGATAAAAACTCCTGCCACATTGATTTTAGTTACTTTAATTTTGAAAAACAACACGCCTAAAGCAAGCGTAAACAAAGGAACCAATGAATTAAGCATTCCCGTAAACGAACTGGAAAGCACGGTTTGGGCTTTGGTAAACAAAAAAGCAGGGATTCCGTTCCCGAAAAAAGCTGTAGCTAAGAGCGGAAGTATATTTTTCTTATTTACTTTCCAAAAATTTTTTAATCCGATAGGAAGCAATAGCAAAGAAGCCAGTAAAATTCTCAAAACAGCTACCTGAGGGTTGTCAAAAACCTCCAGTCCTCGTTTCATTAGAATAAACGAACTTCCCCAAATAAAAGCTAAAAAAAGCAGTAAAACCCACTGCCAAAATTTCTTTTCTAAACTCATTAAAGACCTTTTATACCGGCTTTTTGGAAAGGATAAGCATTAAACGTACCTGTTCCCATTGCCACCATTTCGTTGTTTTGATTAAAAATTTCTCCGCTGCAAATAACAATTCTGTTTCCTTTATGTACTACTCTGCCTTTGCCTGTTAATACATCGTTGAGTTTTACGGGGCGTAAGTAGTGAATTTTAAATTCAACCGTAGCTACCAGTTTTTGTTCCTTGGCGGTAACAGATAACGCTGCCACGCCTAAAACCCCATCCATCATTGCTGCCACACTTCCCCCATGAGCTGCCGTAGGCGTTGCCAAATGATTTTCGGTAATGGCCATTTCATAAGTAATTTCTCCTTCTTTCACCTCTTTCAACTCCATACCCATGGTGCGGCCAAATTTATTGACCATTTTGTAAACCTCTATTAAATGTTTCATTTTCATTTTTCTGCAAAATTAAGCTATATAACAGCCGCTGCTTTTGAGTTTTTTCGTTTTTTTGCTTTTTTAATTCCCAAAATCAAAGTGTTGCATAATATTTTCCAAAGTTTTTAGTTATCTCTTGTTCATTTGAGAACAAACGTTTACATAGCATTTTTTCTCATGTTTTTGTTGGGTGCTTGTTCTACCAAGAAAAACACCCTGATTAACCGCACTTATCACAATACCACGGCACGCTACAACGGATATTTCAACGCTAAAGAAAGCATTAAGGAAGGAGTAGCTACCATCCAAAACGGTTACAAAGAAAATTATGAAGAGCTTCTCCCGATTTTTATTTACGGCGATGATGCAGCCGCTCAATCGGTTTATCCTCAAATGGACAGGGCTATCGAAAAATGCTCGAAAGTAATCGTAAAGCATTCGATGGAAATTAAAAAAAAGGAATACAACAAATGGATTGACAATTGTTATTTTCTTATAGGCCAAGCATATTTTTACAAAAAAGATTATCC
>CAZLMS010000034.1:0-1026 GCA_964560645.1 uncultured Flavobacteriales bacterium
CCAACCAACAAATTTGATTAAACTTGCGTATGGATTAAAAAATGGGTTCTGCTGCTGCTCAAAATATCAATGCCAAAATTTTACTTAAAAGAGTTATCTATTTTTTCCCGTTTCAATTGCTTATTGTTCATCTGAAAAAAAATCATGTGCTTCTTTTGTTTTGGTTGATCTTGTTTGGGTTTGTAACGGAAGCAATGGGTAAAAAATTCGGAATTCCTTATTTGTTTCTTTATCCCGAATATCTCGAAAAAGTCGGATTTCGTTCGCACTTTATTTTAGGCTTTTCCGTTGGCGGATTTATTACGGCATTTAATATTTCAAGCTACATTATCAACGGATTTCGTTATCCTTTTATAGCCACGCTTTCCCGCCCGTTTTACAAATATTCCATTAATAATTTTATCATCCCCGTAGTGTTTTTGTTGATATATTCTTATCAGTTGGTTCACTTTCAAACAACGGTGGAGGAATTATCCTTTTTTAGCGCATTATACAATCTCGCCGGATTTTATATAGGGTTGATGTTTTTCCTGATAATTGCTTACTCTTACTTTTTTTCCACCAATTTGCATATCGGCAAGTTAGAATTAAACTTTTCGGGTAAAAAAACCAATCGTCCGACTTCCGGAATTTTGTATAAACCTCACACATGGTTTGAAGAGCGCGAAAGCAAATGGCGTATAAAAACCTATCTTAACAGCTTTTTTTCCGTTAAACTTACAAGAGATATAGGACATTACGACGATGAGACCTTACAGAAAATATTTAGGCAAAATCATTTGAACGCAAGTTTTTTTGAGGTGTTGGTTTTAGTTACGGTGGTGGTTTTGGGTATATTCAGAGAGTACGATGTGTTTCGCATTCCGGCAAGTGCCAGTGCCATTCTTATTTTTACCATGTTTATTATGTTGGCAAGTGCTGTCCATTCGTGGGTAAAAGGCTGGTCTACAACGGTATTTATCTTGGTGTTATTGTTTATCAATTACTTGTCAAATAACACTTCTTTCAATTACCGGAGTTTTGCAT
>CAZLMS010000034.1:1036-12407 GCA_964560645.1 uncultured Flavobacteriales bacterium
TTGCATACGGATTAAATTATACCGGCAAACCGGCTTCTTACTGCTATGAAAATATTGACTCTTTAAAGCATTCGGAATATTTAAACGATAAAGATTTTAACAATCACATCAATATATTGAACAACTGGAGGTTAAGAAACGTTTTGCTGGAAAAAAACAGAAAACCCAAACTTATTATCATTAACACCAGCGGGGGCGGATTGCGTTCGGCTTTGTGGACTTTTACGGTTTTGCAATATATAGATTCCGTTACCGGAGGAAAATTGTGGCCTCAAATACATTTGATAACTGGAGCTTCCGGCGGTATGATAGGTGCGGCATATTTCCGGGAAGTGTTTTACAGGGCCAAAAAAGATTCTACCATTCGGCCGTATGCCAAAACCCACCTGAAAAATATTAGTGCAGATTTACTTAACCCTATCATGTTCACGATGGCGGTAAATGATATGTTTATTCGCCATCAAACCAAAAAAATAGGAAAGAAAAAATACACTAAAGACAGAGGCTATGCATTTGAAAAACAACTTATAGAAAACACAAAAGGGTTTCTCAACAAAAAATTATATGACTACAAAATATTGGAAGAACGAGCCGAAATTCCGCTAATGATTTTAACGCCTACCATTACCAACGACGGACGCCGATTGATAATTTCATCAACTACCGCCACACATTTGGTAAATTCCGAACCTATAAAAAAAGTGAATTTTGAAGACCTCCCCGAAGCTATTGAGTTTAGAACGTTTTTTCAAAACCAAGATGCAGACAGTTTGTGGTTTACCTCCGCCCTTAGAATGAATGCCACTTTCCCCTATATTATGCCCAATTCTTCTTTACCTTCTTATCCCGAAATTCAGGTAATGGATGCAGGAATTAGAGATAATTACGGTTTGGTAATGGCATATAAACACCTGTTTGCTTTCCGGAATTGGATAAAAACCAACACCTCGGGAGTGGTGATTATTCAATTGAGAGACAAACCCAAAAAATTTCCCATAAAAGACAATCCGCTTAATTCGTTATTTAAATCATTGTTTAACCCTCTTGGAAGTTTTTACGGAAACTGGGCAAATATTCAAAATTTCGACCAAGATGATTTGCTGCATTATGCCGGTGCATGGTTCGATGCTCCTATTGATGTAATCTCTTTTGAATTGCAAAACACCGAACAAAACGCCATATCACTCAGTTGGCACCTGACAACCAAAGAAAAACAACGTATCATTACAAGTATTCGTGACAGTATATATATGGAAAAAATTAACCGGTTAAAGCAACTGTTGGAATATTAGCGGCTTAACAAAAATTAACCTTCAATTCGATGCTTATCGTTATTTTTGTGGATTGATTTTTGAGCTAAAAAACAAGAAAACCAAGTATTATGAAGAAAAAACTAGGATTGATTGCAACATTTCTTTTTGTTGGACTGTCTGTAATATATGCACTTGACGGCGGCAAAAAAGACACGAAAGAAGGATATAAATACACTTTTAAAATTAAAGGTATTAAGGATACGATTTGTTACATGGCCGGTTATTACGGACCTAAACAATATTACAAAGATACTGCCGAGGTAAATGCCGAAGGAATTTGCGTATTTGAAGGAGATAAACCTTTGCCCGGCGGGATTTATTCTATTGTATTGCCCGACAAAAGCGGATATTTTGAATTTATCATCAACGAGCCGTCTTTTTACATGGAAACGGAAAAAGACAATTTAATAGAGGCGATGAAAATAAAAGGCTCGAAAGAAAATCAGGTGTTTTATGATTATTTGCGGTTTATCAACAAAAAAGCTCAACAATCGCAAGAGATAAAAAATAAAATGAATGCCGAAAAAGATGAAGCCAAAAAAGAAGCCTATAAAAAAGAATTGGAACAAATAGACCAAGAGGTTAAAAACTATAAACTGAGAATTATCAACGAACATCCCGACCTTTTTATTGCCAAAATGTTTAAAGCATCGAGAGAACCGGAAGTTCCCGAGGCGCCTCTTTTGCCCGACGGCTCAAAAGACTCTACGTTTGCTTACCGCTATTACAAAAGCCATTATTTGGATGGTGTTGATTTTTCGGACAATCGCTTGGTTCGAACCCCCATTTTACACAATAAGGTGAGTTATTATATTGAAAAACTCACACCTCAAATCCCGGATTCAATTATCAAAGAGGCCGATTATTTGGTAGAAAAAGCCCGTGCGGACAAAGAAGTGTTTAAATATGTAGTGCATTACATTACTAATACTTACGAACGTTCTAAAATTATGGGAATGGATGCCGTGTTTGTGCACATGGCAAAAAAATACTATTTATCGGGTGATGCTTATTGGGTAGATTCCACACAGTTGGCAAAGATAAAAGACCGGGCAGAAACGCTGGAACCTCTGTTAATCGGAAAAAGAGCGCCTAACATTATTTTGCAAGATACTACCGAAAAAAATTGGGTAAATCTTTATCAGGTTCCTGCCAAATACACCATCTTGTATTTTTGGGATTCCGGTTGCGGGCATTGCAAGAAAACCACTCCGTTATTGAAAAAATTATACGAAAAATATAAACCGTTGGGAGTGGAAGTTTTTGCCGTAGGCACCGAGTTTGAAACCGATGATTGGAAAAAATATATCCGTGAACACAATTTAAATTGGATTAACGTTTCCGACAACCCCGAAATCAATAAAAATGCGGTAAAATATATTAAATACACCACGTTGGAAAGCTTAAACTTCCGAAGCACTTACGATATTTTTGCAACCCCCCAAGTATATTTGTTAGACCAAGACAAGAAAATATTAGCTAAGCGTTTAAGCGTTTCTCAATTAGATGCGTATTTAGCACCTAAACTTGGCGTACAACCGGACCCCGAGGGCACTTATGAGCCGAAAGAACCGGCAAAAGGAAAAAAATCAAAAGCGAAGCATTAAGCGTTTGGTTGATTTTCAACGTTTTTAAAGTAATCAACAATACATTGTTTCAGCAGTTCTTGTTGTTCCTCGGGATTGATGGCAGGAAGTTTGCGAGTTCTTTCCCAGTGAGGCCATCCGTCTTCGTCTTTACCTTTATATTCGTAAAATCCGTAAGGTTCCAAAAGTTTACATACGGCAATATGCATAACGTCTAACTTTTGGTCTTTGGAAAGTTTAGGCGGAATTTTTCCCAATTCTTGAATTCCTATAAGCAATAAGATTGCCTCTATGTTAGGTTCGGTGCCGTAATTTTTTTCAACCAGGTTCAAAATGTTATTCCATTCTTCTTCAAGATAACTCATTATTTTTCACTCTCTTTGGTAACAACTTCTTTTTTCTCCGGACGCATTTGAGGGAAAAACAATACATCTTGAATAGAAGGCGAGTTGGTCATTATCATTGCTAAGCGGTCAATACCGATTCCCAACCCTGCGGTAGGAGGCATGCCAAACTCGAGCGCTCTTAAAAAGTCTTCGTCCAACATCATAGCTTCTTCATCTCCCCGCTTGCCTAATTCCAATTGTTCTTCAAAGCGTTTTCGCTGGTCAATAGGGTCGTTCAGCTCCGAATAAGCATTACATATTTCTTTTCCGTTACATATTACCTCAAAACGTTCTACCAAATCGGGTTTCGAGCGATGTTTTTTAGCCAGAGGCGACATCTCAATAGGATAATCGTAAATAAATGTTGGTTGAATAAGGTTTGGTTCGCATTTTTCACCGAATATTTCATCTATTATTTTTCCTCTTCCCATAGAATTATCCACTTCCACGCCCAGTTTCTTGGCAACATTGCGTAATTCTTCTTCATTCATCTCGGAAATATCTACTCCGGTAAAATGTTCTATGGCTTCATACATGGTGTAGCGTTTCCAAGGTCTTTCAAAGTTGATGAGGTGTTCGCCCACTTGAACTTCCGTTGTTCCGTGAATATCTTTGGCAATTTTACTTACCATTTCTTCTACGGTATCCATCATCCACAAGTAATCTTTGTAGGCTACATAGAGTTCCATTTGGGTAAATTCCGGGTTGTGAAAGCGGCTCATACCTTCGTTGCGAAAATCTTTGGCAAACTCAAACACGCCGTCAAATCCGCCTACAATAAGTCTTTTTAAGTATAATTCGTTGGCAATTCGGAGATAAAGTGTCATGTCGAGGGTATTGTGATAAGTTTTGAAAGGCCGGGCTGCAGCACCGCCGTAAACAGGTTGTAAAATAGGGGTTTCCACTTCCAGATAGCCTTTGTCCAGCAGATACTCCCTCATAGATTGCACCATTTTGGCTCTTTTTACAAAAGCCTCTTTCACATGAGGATTTACAATCAAATCCAGATAACGCATCCGGTAACGTTGCTCCGGGTCGGTAAAAGCATCGTGTACTTTACCGTCTTTATCTACTTTTACAATAGGCAATGGTCTAAGCGACTTACTAAGCACTTTGAGTTTAGAAACATGGATGGAAATTTCGCCTACTTTGGTGGTGAACACATAACCTTCTACTCCAATAATATCGCCAATGTCGAGCAGTTTTTTAAAAACCGTATTGTAGAGCGTTTTATCTTCTCCCGGACAAATCTCATCGCGATTTACATATATTTGGATACGTCCCGAACTGTCTTGTATTTCCGCAAAAGCAGCTTTTCCCATAATACGTTTGGACATGATGCGTCCGGCGATACGTACATTTTTGTAATGCAACTTGTTTACTTCATAGTTTTGCTTGATTTCCTTGGCAGATGCATTTACGTCAAACTTTTCAGCCGGATACGGATTTATTCCAAGCTCGATGAGCTGTTGAAGCGCTTGTCTTCGTACAATTTCTTGTTCTGATAACTGTTGCGACATATTTTTTCGGAATTTAGCCGCAAAGATAACCTTTGTTTAGGAATTTCCGGCGTATTTTTTACCTTTGTCAAAAATCATTTAGTATGAAGCATTTTGTGGAAGAATATCCGCTCCAGATAAAAAAAGCAATAGAAATAGGCAATTCGGCGGTTTTTACCCAAACAGAGAAAAAAATAAACAATGTAGTTATTGCAGGATTGGGAGGTTCCGGTATAGGCGGAACTATTGCAGCGGGATATTTATACAATAAAATCAAGGTTCCGGTAGTGGTGGTAAAGGATTATCATATTCCCGAATTTGTTAATGAGAAAACGCTTTTTATAGCTTCCAGCTATTCGGGGAATACCGAAGAAACACTTGAAGCATTGGCTCAGGCAAAAAAGAAAAAAGCAGAAATTGTATGCATTACTTCCGGAGGGAAATTGTTGAAAAAAGCACGGGAAAAAGGATTTAATCATATTGCAATTCCTAAAGATTATCCGCCGAGAGCTGCATTCGGGTATTCTTTTCCGCAAGTGCTGTATGTGATTCATAAATATGGATTGATAAGCAAGAAGTTTGAAAAACAACTTTTGGAATCGGCTGAATATTTGGAGAAAAACACTCAAGAAATTAAGAAAAACGCCATGGAACTGGCGAATTTCTTGTTTGAAAAAATCCCTGTTTTATATATTGCTTCAAGATTTGAAGGCGTGGCTGTTCGTTTTAGGCAACAATTAAATGAAAATTCCAAGATGTTGGCTTGGCATCATGCTATTCCCGAAATGAACCATAATGAACTGGTAGGATGGAGAAAGAAAAACAATGAACTGGCTGTAGTATTTTTTCATACTCCCGAAGATTACTTTCGTGTAACTAAAAGAATGGAAATCAATAAAAAAATTATTTCGGAATACACATCAAACATTACGGATATATATGCAAAGGGAGACAATTATCTAGCATGTGCGAATTATCTAGTTCATTTAACGGATTATACTTCGGTGTTTTTAGCGGAATTGAAAAATATAGATGCTGTTGAGGTAGATGTAATTACTTATCTAAAATCCGAACTTTCCAAAATATGAAGGGAAAAAATAAAGATGTAATATATCAGGATTTAGGCTTGATAGACTATAAACAAGCTTGGGATTATCAAGAAAAGCTGTTTTCCGAAATTATTGAGCAGAAGATTTTTAATCGTAAAAATCCCGGGCAAGCTGAAGCCACCAAGAATTATTTACTTTTTTGTGAACATCCGCATGTATATACACTCGGCAAAAGCGGAGATGAAAATCATTTATTGGCTAACGAACAGTTTTTGAAAAATATAGGTGCGGTGTTCTACAAAATTAACAGAGGAGGCGATATTACCTATCACGGTCCTGGACAAATAGTGGGCTATCCTATTCTTGATTTAGACAATTTTTTTACGGACATTCACAAATATCTGCGATATATAGAAGAAGCTGTTATTCGTACGCTTGCCGACTATGGATTAAAAGGTGAGCGATATGAAGGTTATACAGGCGTGTGGTTAGATAAAGACAGTGCGCATAAAGCCAGAAAGATATGTGCCATAGGCGTGCGGAGCAGCAGATGGGTTACCATGCACGGGTTTGCCTTTAATGTAAATACTGATTTAAAATACTTCGATTATATTGTACCTTGCGGAATAAGTGATAAAAAAGTAACATCTTTGCAGAAAGAATTGGGGAAAGAAATGGATATGGAAGAGGTAAAGGAAAAAGTGAAAAAACACTTGGCAGAATTATTTCAAATGAATTTAATCCGGGAAAAAGAAACCGTTTAATCGTTGGGATATGAATAAAAATTTTCGCTTACTATTGGTTATACTGTCTTTTTTCGTTTTAATGCACGGTACTCTTGTGCTTACCGATAATCAACATATTTATAAGACATTTTCCGAAACAGTATTAAAAGGTCGTTTAACTCCTTCTATTTATGATTTAGACAATTTTCCCAAACGCGCAATTCCTGCTGAAAACCCTAAGCCGTGGGAAGAACATACTGAGTATAATCGAAGGCAACTGCCTAAAGAAGCTATAGACTATTTAAAAAAGATGCAGACTGTTGCATTTTTGATAATTAAAGACGGAAAAGTGTATTATGAACGCTACAGTGATGCCCATGATAAAAATGCATTATCCAATTCTTTTTCCATGGCTAAAACAATAGTTAGCTTGTTGATAGGAGCAGCCATAGACGACGGCTATATTCAGTCGGTAAACCAACCGGTGGGAGATTTTATTCCCGAATTTAATAAAGGGGAAAAGAAAAAAATTACCATTAAGCATTTGCTTACAATGACTTCCGGCATTGAATTTGGCGAGCAATACATGAACCCGTTCGGTTATATGGCAAAAGCATATTACGGCGATGATTTGTGGAATATTACCGTAGAAAAACCTTTAAGACATTCTCCGGGAAAAGTATGGAAATATCAAGGCGGAAACACATTGTTGTTGAGTTTTGTTTTGGAAATGGCTACAGGTAAAAAAATAAGCACTTATTTTTCCGAAAAAATATGGAACCCGATTGGAGCGGAACAAACGGCTTATTGGAGTTTGGATAAGGAAGACGGACGGGAAAAATCTTTCTGTTGTTTTTATGCCACTGCAAGAGATTTTGCGAGGTTAGGACAAATATGTTTGGACAGCGGAAAATTTCAAACCACACAAGTGTTAAATCCCTATTATATCAAAACAGCCACCACTCCGATTAATTTTGCGTATGACGAACAAAATGAACAAGTAAACTGGTATGGATACAGTTTTTGGATACTTAATCATAAAAATATGCAAATTCCTTATTTTAGAGGTATTTTAGGACAATACATTTTTATTATTCCGGAAAAAAATGCTGTAGTGGTACGGCTCGGACATCGAAGGGAAGAAAAAAGAGAGAACCATCATCCGGTTGATACGTATAAATACATTGATTTTGCTTTGCAATTATTAGAGTAATTTATGCGTAAGGACTTTCAAATACCTAAGGTAGAAGATATAGCTTTGGTGGTAGCCAAGGAAGTGAATGAAATTAATCAAGAAGAATGGTTTGTGTATCTTATTAACTTGAAAAATAAGCCTATTAACAATGTAATCATAGCCTCAAAAGGATACGGGAAAAAAGAAGGGAAAGATGTAAAAACCTCTATTTTAAGACATTACTTTGAATTGATAGAACCCAGAAGTGTGAATAAAGTAGAGATGATTCGCGAAGAATTGTTTGGCTTGTCTAATGAATATTGGTTGAGTTTTTATGAAGAAGGGCAAGTGTATGATAAGAAGTATGTGTTTGTAGCAGAGTCTATTAAAGAAGAAAATTTCACCCAAATTCCGCTTATGAATAAAGAAGGCGTAATGTTAAAATGATGCCTTCAGTTGTTTTGCAACAAATAGCTTTTCTTCAGTAAAGTCGAGGTAAGGATGTTGGGTTTCTATATGTTCAATTTTACTCATCAGTTTTTTAAGGCGATTTTTATTTTCGATGCTTTCAGGATTAAACGGTTTGTGTGATATTTCCAGCCGTATTTTCTCTATTTTCTTGTTCAAACCGGAAGTTTTCGTGCTGAAAAAACTTTTAGCGAAAAAATTCCATACGTATTCTATTGCCAATTGATTAGGATGAATAAGGTCGGATTTGTAAAAACGGTAATCTCTCAAATCGTCTGTAAGCAATTCAAAAGCAGGGAAATATAACATGTCCTTTTTGTTTATTACTTCGTTTATTGCCAAGTGCAGTGTTGATTTGCTTAATGTATTGTTCCAAAATCCTTCTTGTAAATATCTTACCGGGCTAACAGTGAAAATTATATGGCAATCAGAGTTAAAGCTTTTAATGATAGCCGTAATATGGTTGAGGTATTCGACGGTTTCTTTTAGGGTGAGTAGGCGATGAGTAAATAAACTTGCCGGTTGTTTGTGGCAATTTCCTACAATAACATTTTGAAGTTCATATACATAAGATGTTCCTAATGTGATAAAAGCAACTTTTGTTTCGGAAAGATGTTTCGACAGTTTTTGACTTAATTTTTTGAAATTTTGGATAAAATCGGTTTTTGAAGTGTTTTTAACGGAAGAATGAAAGTAGTAGTGCAGCCAAAGTTCGTTTTTATGAAGCAACAGGTTTTCAGGAACAGATTTAGTTTCTATTGCTTTTAAAACGTTGAAAACCGATGCAGGATTGTAGAGCGTTCCAAAAGGATTGCTGATAACGGGAAATTTGTAAAATTGAAGTTTTCCGGAAATGTTGTCGGCAAAACACGAGCCGATAAAAAAGAGTGGAGTTTGGTGGTTTATTTCGCACGGAAATTCCCATTCGGGAATTTCCGTGCGGAATTTTAAATTATTATTCATTCGTTGTTTGACCGGATTCTAACAACTCGAAAATTTTCTCCAAATTAGGTGTAACAATTACTTCAATTCGCCGGTTTTTGCTTTTGTTGGCTTCGGTATCATTAGGGGCTACCGGAACAAATTCGGAGCGACCTGCGGCAATAATTTTAGAAGGGTCTATGGAACTGTTTTCCAACATTATTTTTACTACGGATGTAGCTCTCATCACACTTAAATCCCAATTGTCTTTCAAACAACCACTTCCGCTTAGCTTGTCAGAATCGGTATGTCCTTCTACCATTATTTCAATATCTTTTTGGTCAGCCAATACTTTAGCCAAATCTACCAATGCTTTTTTTCCTTTGGGGTCCACTTTGGTACTTCCCTTGGCAAAAAGCAATTTGGCTTCCATCTTCACATATATTTTTCCGTTTTTGTGTTCAACGGTAAGTCCTTGATTTTGATAGCCGAGCAAGGCGTCGGCAATTTGTTTTTTCATATTCAATACGGCTTGGTCTTTTTTAGCTAAAAGGTCTTCCAACTCGTTTACCCGTTGCTCTCTTTTTTGGAGTTCCGCTTCGGTTTTTTTAAGTTCTGCAGAGAGTGCGTCCAAATCGCGTTTTTTTGCATCGAGCAGTTGTTCCAACTTGTTCAAATCATCTTCTTTCTTTTGCAAATCGGCTTGAAGTGCTTGGAGTTCCATCATGAGTTTTCTGTTTTCCAATTCACTTCCCCGTTGCAATTCCGCTTGTTTTTTTAACAGTTCATCATTTAGTTTATTGATTTTATCATATTGAATTTTCATGGTGCGGAGTGAGGTGCCCAAAACGGTAGTGTCGGTTTTCAAAGCGGTGATTTGTTTGGTTAAATCTTCCAACTTTGCTTTTAATTCCGTGTTTTCGGTTTCCAGATTTTTTCTTTCCGCCAAAAGCGAATTGCGTTCTTCATTGCATTTTTCATAGTTGGCTTTAATTTCTTCCACTTGCCGGGCAGGGACGCAAGATTGTAAATAAACGGCAGAGCAGATTGCTGCCATGTAAAATAGTTTTTTCATAATGAGCAATGTTTTTTGCAAATATCATTTTCTTTTCTTTAAATAACATTTTTTAAGTAACAATTTTTTTCAAAAAACGTTAAATTTAACCGAAAAAATCGAATTATGGAAATTTTCAGAAGCATTGATATTGATTTGGAATACAGAAAGTATATGGTGCTTGCGAAAGTTTCCGCTGCCGAAAAGGCGTTGCAAGAAAAGCGTATTTATCCGGAATATTTGGAGTTGAAAAAAGAATATTCGCTTTTGGAGTCGTTGTTGGGTAATATTAGGGCATTTATGGATGATATGCCGAAATATATCGAATCCGTTAGTTTGCAAGAACAAAAAATGGTGAAAAAAGCCAAAGAAAAAGGAGAAGGTTGGATAGAAGATATAGCGGGGTTTGCCGATAAGGCTTTGAATTACATTAAACCAAAATTGAAAGAAGCCGAAGAATTGAAGGAAACTTTTTATCAGGAGATAAACATTTCTGATATAGGTGTTTGTGTAAATTACAAAAACGAGGGCTATTTATTTGTGAGAAATGAAAAAGATAAAAAAATAGAGGTTTACCGATATAAATGGAATGTGCTTCCGGGAGAAGACGAGCCGGCGGAAGAGCATTTTGTAAAAGTGCTGGAAAAACCGCTTTCAAAGATGACCAATCTTGCAGATGTTAAATTGGAAGTAATTAAACAAAACCCTGATTTTCCCGTACCGCAAACCTATTGGGTGGAGAGTGAAGAGCCGTTGCCTATTAAGCCCACTTTGTTGCCTTTATCAAGACAAAAGATTATTGACGCTTCTTTTTAAGAATTATTCGCACAAACAAACTTATTCCGATAATTATTCCTATGTACGTCCATTTATTGGAAAAAGGAGAAGTTTCTTCCTTATTCAAAGTTTCTTTGGAATTTTTGTTTCGGCAATCCTCCAGTTCTTTTCCCAAGCCGGCTATTTTTTGTTCACTTTCTTTAATTTTCAGCTGGCTTACTTCAAAGGCTTTTTTCCAATTGCCCGTTAACGGATAGGTTTCATACAGTTTTTGAATAATGAGAAAAGAATCATAATGTAAGGTGGTTTTCGACAAAATTTCTTCAAGTAAAACGGCTGCAGAATCCATTTGGTTATTATGTACGAGCAAATCATAAGCCGCTAAGTAAAAATGTCGAACGGCTTCATCGTCATCTCCT
>CAZLMS010000035.1:0-12270 GCA_964560645.1 uncultured Flavobacteriales bacterium
ATGTTAGGTTATGTGGCGGCAACCGGTAAATTCGGTTTAGTTCCCGGTATATTATTTTTTATTCAGTTTATGTGGCAATTTCCCCATTTTTGGGCGATAGCTTGGAAGTTGGCAGATGATTATGCCAAAGCAGGGTTTTATCTGTTACCCTCTAAATCCGGTAAAACCAAAGTAAGTGCTTTTTATATACTGATATATTCAATTTTTATGATTCCTGCAGGATTGTTACCCTGGATATTTAACATCTCCGGATGGATATCTGCCGCAATAATATCTTTGCTCGGAATATATGTAGTGATAAAATCCATAGAATTATATCGCGAAACGGAAGATAAAAAAGCATTGGGTTTAATGTTTGCATCTTTCGTATATTTACCGATTACTCAAATCATACTGGTTATAGATAAATTGTAATGGCAACAGTGGCAGCAAATTATATTGAAGATAAAGCATTAAGGGAAAAAGTAAAAAAGGGATTGTTATATGTAGGTTTGGCAAGCATTGCGATGATGTTTATTTCTTTAACCAGTGCTTATATTGTACGAGTTAAAGTAGGGGATTGGACATATTTTGAATTGCCGCGACAGTTGTATTTCAGTACTACTGCTATAATTTTAAGTAGTATTACGATGATTTGGGCGGTAAAAGCATCTTGGCAAAATAAATTTAATCATGTATTGGGAGGATTGGCATTAACTTTACTTTTAGGACTTGTTTTTAGCTATTTTCAAGTGAAAGCATGGGGTAATTTGGTGGAACAAGGAGTGTTTCTTGCCGGAAGCAAGAGTAATGTGGCAGGAGGTTTTTTATACATACTAAGCGGATTACATTTATTACATCTGGCAGCCGGTATTATAGCTTTATTAGTAGCATTATTCAAAGCAAAAAACAGAAAATATACTTCCGAAAACAACCTTGGATTAAGGTTAGTGGCTATTTATTGGCATTTTTTAGATATTTTGTGGGTATATTTATTCGTATTTTTAATTTATATTCATTAAAATTGCAGCAAAATTAA
Source organism: uncultured Flavobacteriales bacterium (assembly GCA_964560645.1). Taxonomy (GTDB): domain Bacteria; phylum Bacteroidota; class Bacteroidia; order Flavobacteriales_G; family NORP312; genus CAZLMS01. Next base: position 1,019 of record CAZLMS010000035.1, read on the forward strand.
AAATTATGGCAGGAGAAGCATCAAAATCAATACCGAAAGAGGTACTATGGGGAGGCGGTCGGTCTCCTTTTAGCATGAGTTACGGAAAAATGATGATGTGGTTTTTCCTTTTATCGGATGCCCTTACTTTCGGTTCATTAATCACCGCAATGGGATTTATGAAATTCTATCATTACGATTATTGGCCCAACAGTGAGGAGGTGTTTTATCACTTTCCTTTTGTTTCTCATGACATACACTTGCCGTTGCTTTATGTAGCTTTTATGACCTTTATTCTTATCGTATCTTCGGTTACTATGGTTTTGGCAGTGGAGGCAGGACACAGAATGGACAAAAAAGGAGTGGTGAAGTGGTTGGCATTGACCGTTGTGGGTGGCTTTATATTCTTAGGCTCTCAAGCATGGGAGTGGACAACTTTTATTTTAGGAAACGGTGAACATTCCACAGCATACGAACTTGCAGACGGTAACATAGCCCACATACGTTTTGAAGATAAACACGCACATTTTGAGGTAGGAGAAAACCCGTTGGAAGCGGCAAAAGAAGCTATCAATCACGGAGCAAAACTACAAGTGAAAAACGGTGTTTATCTTGAAGGTCAGGAAGCCATAAAAGCGTTAAAAGGAGCAAGACACGTATCGGGTGCTAATTTGAAAAGAAATGAATACGGGCACCGTTTGTATGCCGATTTCTTTTTCGGAATTACCGGATTTCACGGATTTCACGTATTTTCCGGGGTAATTATTAACCTTATTGTTTTGATTAACGTATTGAGAGGAGTGTATCATCAAAGAGGTCATTACGAAATGGTTGAAAAAGCCGGATTATATTGGCACTTTGTAGATTTGGTTTGGGTATTTGTATTTACATTCTTTTATTTGGTATAACATAATAAAAAACATCAATAAAATGGAAAGAGACGACATTATCGAATACTCGTTAGATGCCCATCATTCAGAAGAAGAAGGGGTAAAAATCAGAAAAAAAATATATTTTGTAACTTTTTTGCTTTCTGTTATCACAATAGTAGAAGTATTGGTGGGTGTATTTTTCGGTAAAGGCACTTTTCCGCCCGATTCATTTGCATGGAAATCTATCGTATTGTTTTATATTATTTTAACTTTGGTAAAAGCCGGTTATATTGTAATGGTTTTCATGCACTTGGGAGATGAAAGAAAAAGTTTCCGTTGGACAATACTCGCACCATATATATTCTTCATGTTATATTTGGTGTTCTTAGTGCTTACGGAAGCCAGTTTTATGTATTCTTATACACACTAATCGATGAGCGGGAAAAGGGATTGGAAAAAGCCCTTAATTTTTCTCTTGATTTTTATTCTTCCTCCGCTTTTTTACTTGTTGTTATCAACAGGTAAGCATAATTTAAAGGAGGATTTACCTTATTACGGACCTAAAGAACCCGTAGAAAGGGTAGTGGAAGGCAAAAAGGTAATTGATACACTTTACCACGAGATTAAGGACTTTGCTTTTGTAAACCAATACGGAGATACGATTACCAAAGACTCCGTAAAAGGCAAAATCTTAGTGGTGGATTACATTTTTACCACCTGCCAATCTATTTGCCCTAAGATGAGTACCCAAATGGGTATGTTAAATCACAAGATAAAAGATTTTGACGATGTAATAATATTATCTCACACCGTTGACCCCGAGCATGACACTCCTGAAGTACTGCTTGAATATGCAAAAGGATACGGAGCAAAAAGGGGCAAGTGGTATTTTCTAACAGGCAATAAAAAAGATTTATACCGAATAGCTCGCGAGTCTTATTTCATTACAGCGATGGAAGGAGACGGCGGACCTGAAGATTTTATTCATTCCGAAAAATTTGTATTGATTGATAAAAACGGACACATTAGAGGTTTTTATGACGGAACCAATCCTCAAGAAGTAGATAAATTGAAAGATGATATTAAACTCCTTCGTTCACAGGAATTTGTGAAAGCTCAAAGGCAAAGAAAATAAAAACATGTTTAAAAATCTTCCTTTACCAACTCCTCAAAAAAGACTTATTGTTATTACTTCTGTGGTTATTCCGTTAGTGGTAGCTGTTTTGTTTAAAGTTAAAATCGAAGGAGTAGATTTTTCTTTTTTACCGCCTGTATATGCGTTCATCAATTTTTTAACCTCCATTACTTTGATTTTGGCAGTAAAAGCTGCTAAACAACACCGCATTGAATCACACCAAAAATGGATAACGGTTTCGTTAATACTGTCTATTTCGTTTTTAATCATGTATGTGCTATATCACATGACATCCGACCCTACACCGTACGGAGGTGAAGGAATATTAAAATACGTGTATTATTTTTTGCTTATTACTCATATTTTATTATCGGCGTTGGTTATTCCATTGGTGCTTTTTGCTTATGCCACAGGAATTAACAGAATAGTAGAACAACATAAAAAAATTGTACGTTTCGCTTTTCCGCTTTGGTGGTATGTAGCCGTATCGGGTGTATTGGTGTATTTATTGATTGCTCCTTATTATTCTTGATTTCTTTTAAAAACGCTCTTACCGTTTACAAACGTTTGAATAACGTGAGCTTTAAGTACCTGTTCCGCTTCACATTCCATTAAATCCGTATCCAGCACTATAAAATCAGCTGATTTTCCGGGTTCTAAACTTCCTTTTTCATTTTCTTCAAAATCAGCAATGGCATTCCATATAGTCATTCCCATTAGCGCTTCTTTTTTTGATAAAGCCTCTTCGGGAAAAAAAGACTGTCCGCTACCGTCATAGTTCTTCCTGTAAACAGCCGCATAAAAAGTTTTTAAAGGAGAAATGTCCTCTACGGGGAAATCCGTACCTAATGCTATAATTTTATTTTGATTTAAAAGTGTTTGATAACGGTAAGCATCTTTTATTCTTTCACCTAAACGTTTTGCAGCCCAACCTTTGTCAGAAATTGCATGAGTAGGTTGAACGGAGGGAATTATGGTATATTTTTTTAACTTGGCAATATCTTTTTCGTTAACAATCTGCGCATGTTCAATTCTCCATCTGAAATCGTTGGTTTGTTTGAGAATTTTCCCATAAACGTTTAACACTACTCTGTTTGCTGAATCTCCAATACAATGGATGTTTAATTGAAGACCTGCATTGTATATTTTCCGGGCAATTTTTTCAATATAAACCGGAGAATGAATCAACGTTCCGTAATGGTTTAAAGAATCGCTGTAAGGAGCTAATAAACATGCGCCTCTGCTTCCCAAAGCTCCGTCTGCCATCAATTTAAAAGAACGTATATGTAAATTTTTATCCCGATATGGCATTTGAGAAATATGTTTGTCTATTTGCGAACTGTCGGAAATCCATATCATGGAATACACTTTTATTTTCAAAGTACCTTCGCTATTCATTTCTTTCAAAAGTTGCAAAATATCTTCTTCGGTACCCGCATCGGCAATAGAAGTTATACCTTGTTCAAATAATTTTTCTTGAGCTTTCAAAATCAGTTTTTTCTTTTCGTCGTCGGACAAGGGCGGAATAAGTGAGGTTACTTTGTCCATCGCATTGTCAATTAAAATTCCCGTAGGTTTTCCGTTTTTCATCAAAATTTGTCCTCCTTTAACCTGAGTACCGGAATTGATATTTGCCAATTTTAATACATTGGAAGAACACCACACCGCATGACCGTCTATCCTTGTAAGCACAATTTTTTTTCCGGGAAACAAAGAATCCAAAATATGATTGTCCGGAAATGTTGGAGGGTTCCATTTGTTTTGGTCCCATCCTCTGCCTGTAATCCATTCCCTATCCGGATTTTCTTCTATGTATTTCTGAATAAGGTCGTATATTTCTTCTTCCGAATTTGTGTGAGACAAATCTATTTCGTTAAGGCTTTTGGCATAATTCCACAAATGGCAATGTGCATCAATAAATCCCGGATAGACAACCATTTTTCCCGCGTCATATACTTTTTGAGCAGAATATTTGTTCAAGATTTGCCTTTCCGGTCCGGTTTCTAATATTTTACCGTCTTTTATAGCCATTGCTTCAGCTGTTTCAAAAGTGGTGTTAAGAAGGTATATTTTGGCATTATGAACCACCAAGTCGGCCTTTTCCGTTTTTATGCACGCTGATAGAAATAACGTGGAAATTAGGCAGCTAAAAATGATTTTTTTCATGGATAACAGGTTTATATACAAGACTTAAACAGATATATAACACAATTAAAGCAGGTACTTTGTATCTCACTAATGCTCCTGTTACCGGCACTACAAGTCCTATGATTGACAAATAGGTAATAATAAATAACAATAAAGTGAAAATTAAAGGAGAAAAGTTGGTTTTATTTCGAATAAATATGATTACGGAAAATATCAGAACAAAAATATTTTCCATAAATACCGGTGCGGTTTTCCAAAAATGATGGTTAAATTCGGGGATTGGTTCTATTAGGCTATAGAATAGCCCGGCAGGTAATTGCGAAACAAACCCGAGTATGTTGTCTTTAATTTCGGGGGGATTAAAATAAAGTCCCGAAGAAGGAAGTGCAGCATAGAAGTCGGTTTGTTTTGCTTTTAAATGCAGCATAAATTCGGGAAATTCGATATAAAGAGTAATGATAAGAAACAAAGTGATTGCCGAGATTGATACATAAGCGTTTATTTTATCGAATTTTATTGTTTTCCACAGCGCAAAAGCAGTAAGGAAAGGCAGCAATAGCACAATAAAGTAGCCTTTTACAAAAAACAAGGGCAAAGTGCTTGTTATCAAAAGAATGAGGTTCTTTAAAGAGGGATTTTGATTAAACAAAAGCAATTGAGGGATAAAAAATCCCATTAAAAATACCAGTATATTTTCTTTGAGAATTCCTGAAGTCCAAAAAGACACATTTCCGGGGATAAGCACCAACAGAAAAAATAAAAAAGCCAATCCGTTAGCTTTTTCTATTGCTTTGTATATCCGGTAAAAACCCGCTACGGAAAGCAAATTAAAAAAAAGTAAATGAACAAAAAAATATCCGCCGGACAGATACAGCAGTAAATAATTGATGAAAATTACCGGGCGGTTGTCGTTGTAAATTCCATAATTATAGCTTTTGTCCCAGCATGAAGTGTGTTCAATAACGGAAAAACATTTTCCGTGAGCATCAGTAAGTAAGCAAAAAAAATCGTTGAAAGAATGTATATTGGAATAAATAACCTTTGCATCGTTGAAATACCGAAAAATATCTCCCAAATGCAAAAGATTTTTAGCGTTTAAGTAGATTAAAACATAAGAATACAAGCATTTTATCAAAAATAAAAAGATGAATAAAACCGTGTTTTTTTTTGCAAAACGAGAATAAGAAAGCATCATAATGCAAATAAATAAAGAAAAAAAGTAATAATGATGATAAATGTTAAATTAAGCTCAGTCCGGCAGATAAATTGTTATTTTTGAGAAAAATAAATTAAAAAATATGGAAGCAAAGAAAATAGCACTTGCCGGATTAGGTCTGGCATTGGTCGGAAAACGCAAAATATCCGAAATGTTAAAAGGATTAGATGAATTGCCGGAAAACTCAGAGAAAGAGCTTAATGAATTTTTTGAAAAATTGGTAGAAGAAGGAGAGAAAGCTCAAAATGAGATGAATGAAAATGTGAAGAAACTGGTAGATGAATATTTGGATAAATTGCAGATAGTGAAAAAAGAAGAGGTGCAGAAATTAGAGGAACGCATAAATCGTTTAGAAAAATTACACGAGCAAAACAAGCAGTAGTTGTCCATAGGAACAGCAATAGCTAATATACAACGAACGGCCCATATTATTAACACATTTGCCAAGTATGGGTTACAGGATTTTTTTAGCTCTAATAAACTTATAGAGCGGATACCTGCATTGCAATCTTTATTGCCGCAAAAAGTAGTATCAGGACAAAAACTATCGCGTCCGGAACGCTTAAGATTGGTTTTTGAAGAATTAGGTCCTACCTTCATTAAGTTCGGGCAGATTTTAAGTAATCGTCCCGATTTGTTGCCGGAAAATTATATCCGCGAATTGGAAAAATTACAGGATAATGTCCCACCTTTTTCGAGTAAAGAAGTAATAGGGATTATTGAAAAATCCACAGGAAGAAAAATTGACGAACTTTTTTCAGCGTTCGATAAACAACCCCTTGCATCGGCGTCTATCGGTCAGGTGCATAAAGCGGTTTTAAAAAACGGTGAAAAAGTAGCTGTAAAAGTCCGTCGTCCTAATATAGAACAAATCATTAGAAATGACATTGAGATTCTTAAATTTTTATCGGAATTTATAGAAAACGGATTTGAAGAACTTAAGCGTTTTCAAATAACGGAGGCAATTCAAGAGTTTGAAAAGGTAATTTTTAAAGAACTTAACTTCACTTATGAAAAAGCGGCGATTAGAAGATTCCGAAAGTTTTTTTCGGGAAGTAAAAATGTAATTATTCCGGCGGTTTTTTCAGAATATTCATCCAATCGTGTGCTTGTTTTGGAATATATACAGGGAGTTAAATTATCCAAAATCCACCAAGATAATGCTATCAATAAAAAGAATACGGCTGATTTGCTGGTAGACACTTATTTTACGCAAATATTTGAATATAAAAGTTTTCATGCAGACCCGCACCCGGGTAATATTTTTATAGTTAATAAATCCAAACTGGCGCTTATAGATTTCGGACAGGTGGGTTATGTGCTGGAAGAAGATATTCAAAACTTTGGAAAACTCATTGTAGCAATTTATGACCAAGATGTTACTTCTGTTATTCGAATAATAAAAAAATATTCCCGCACGGCTGTAAAAAATGAAAACGATTTAAAATATGAAGTTAACGAAATAATCAATGATTATTATTACAGAGAGTTAAATGAAATAGATTTGGAAACCGTTATATCCCGATTCAGGACATTGGTATTTAAGTATAATATCACTTTACCTTCCAATTTATTTCTTTTGTTAAAAACAGTATCACAAGTGGAAAGCGATTGTCGAAATATCTATCCGCAGTTTAATATTTTCCATTTGTTAAACAAATATGCAAAGAAATTTACTTATCAAAAGTTGAAAACAAAAAGTGGTGTAAAAGAATTGTATTACACGGTATCCGATTTCTTAAGATTTGTACAACAATTTCCCGGCGATATGGCAGATATTCTTTCTACCGTAAAGGAAGGAAAATTAAACGTTCGGTTTGAACACCATCGATTGAACGGATTTATTGATGCTTTAAAAACGTCTTCCAACCGGCTGACTATAGGTCTAATATTAGCGGCTATGATTGTCGGTTCCGGGATGGTAATTTTAGCTGATATTCCTCCGCATTGGTTCGGTATTTCCGTTTTAGGTTTTGTAGGGCATGTTTCTGCGTTGATATTGAGTGTGTTTTTTGTTATTTCCATATTCAGACAGGAACGAAAAAAAGTAAAATAATTTATCGATAAAAGATAACAGAAAGGCAGGATTAAAAGCAATAAGAACAAAAGCTTTTACGTCTCGGCTGTTTCTTACAATTTATAGCGAATGCCAAAAGTAAGAGCTACATTTTTATACCGTTGTTTAAATCCTGTGTTTTTTACGGCGCTGTTTAATCCCATTCTTAAATTAACGCCGCTGCAAATAGTAATTTGTTCATTTAAGGCATAACCGACTCCCGTGTTTAAAATCCAGTTCCAAGTAACATTACGAGTTTGATTGGAAGCAAGTGTAATGATGTCCGATTGGTCTGTTTTCAGATATTTGGCTTCATAGCGAGTTAAAATAGCAACGCTGGTGCCTGTTTGTATATGAAAAACAAATTGCTTAAAGGGAAGTTCATAGCCTATCATTAGAGGAATTTCCACATAAGAATAGAAATTTCGAGTACTTAATGAAGCAGAATCATCTTTACTGAAAATCAGTAATGTAGAATCTATTTTAATAACTTCTATTGAATCGGTGTGTGTAACAAAATTAGTATCTATTTTGGTAATATTTATGGTATCTATATTTTGGGTTACGTACACTTGAGTGGAAATAGTGTCTTGTATATAACTTTGGGTAGCATCATCCCAATAAGTAATAACAGTGTCTTGCGAAACCCACGCTCCTTGAACCGTATAATACGTATAATTGATAGTATCCACTCGTTGTTCGTTCCATTTTTTTATTTCCCAATCTTGCACTTGTTGTTTTAGCCATTCGTGAAATTTGTTAGAATAGTTAATATTTTCGCCATTAGTGAAATAGGTTATTCCGGAAGAAAATGTCCAATGATTTTTTAAAATACCTATTTCCAACATGGCAGTTGGAGTAATTCTGAGGTTCTCTTCTTCTTTCCGCCGGGTTAAGTATTCGCGCGATAAGTTTCCGGGAACGATTTTTTTCAAACTTGCGGATAATCCGGTGTGCATTCCTGCATACCAATAAGTTGGCGGAGAATGAAATTTGGTTTTTTCTCTTTCGGAAATACCGGTCAAATAATTAAAGTTAACGGAAGAGGAGAGTAACGGCATGGTAATGAGTGTTTCAAAGGGTATTTCGGTGGTGTTTTCGGAAGGTAGGGCAGGAGTTGGAACATTAGCCATATAGTTTTCTTTTACCATGTTAGGTACCGGGTTATGATTTTTGGGAGCAACGATTCTTGAAGAAGATTTTAAAGATATTTTTGTTTCGACGTTTTTGGAGTCAATTTCAGACGAAGCAGATTGAGAGAAAGGATTATCTTCAGACGGATTGTTTTGCTTTGTTGTTTTAGACAAATTATTATCGGAGATGTTGGGAAGAGTTTTTTGCGGTAAAGATTCCGGGATATTTTTTTCGGAAGAGGAGAAAAAATATGCTCCTGTTGCTGTTAAAAGTAATAACAAAATTAACCCCAGTGTTTTATGATTTTTAAAAAAGATTAAAAAACCTTTTTTATCATCTTTTTCGTTAAGCATAGCTTCCAGTCCGGAAAAATGCTTGGAAGCGTCAAATTGTCGTTGCTCGATATTGTCTTTAAATTTTTTACCTAAACGTGTCATACGGCAATTCTTGTGGTGTTAAGTAGTTGGTTAATAATTTTTTTTAATGACTTTCGGGCTTTTGCCAAATATCTTTTTGAAGTACGTTCCGAAATGGCTAAACTTTCGGCAATTTCTTTATGTGAATATCCGTCAATTTCATAAAGGTTAAAAACAGTTCTTTCCACTTCATCCAAGTAACTGAGAATTTTTTCGGCTTCGTTTTCTTCAAGGGCAATTTCCACATCGTTCAATGCAGAAGCATCAAAGGTTTCATGTTCGTTATCGTCAATGTTAATCAACTCCGCTTTGTTTTTTTGGTTTTTTCTAAAATCATCAATAATCAGATTTTTAAGTATTTGCATACACCAAGCCGAAAACGAATAAGACGGATTATATTTGTCCAAATTGGTTAAAACTTTAAAAAACGCTTGATTAACAATTTCCGCGGCATCTTCCTCATTGGTTTTATAGCGAATGGCGTAACGCATCAGATTATTAAACTCCATTTGATAAAGTTCAAATTGAGCTTTCCGGTCGTTTTTTTTACAGCGTGCTATGAGTTCTTTAATGTCCAATATTATCGGATTAAACTTATTTTTTGAGTAAACACGGTATTTTTTGCAAGAATTTTCATTAAGTAAACACCGTCCGGTAAATAAGATACGTCAAATGTAATATTTTGTTCGGAAAAATTTATGTTTTTAATGGTTTTTCCCTGAATATCCGTTAAATAAACAACGGTTTTTTCGGAAGGAAAGGGTAATGTGATGTGAATAAAATCGGCAGCCGGATTTGGGAAAATACTTATGGTCTTGTCGGTATTATCGGCAAAAGCAGTTGTAGTCAAATCATATACCGATTTAGGGACAGGAGTAGGAATAACGGCAATGCTCCAATCCGAAAAGTTTTTTAATTCCGGAAAATCTTCGGGATTAATAGTTTGACAATAATTATCAAAGCAGTTGGCGGTAGTATCTACAATGTTTAAACAAATATTTTCACTTGCAGGTTCATAAAATTTTGCATGAGGAAATCTTTTGTTAGAAATTCCGTCATTTCCTAACAACCAATTGATTATGGCATTTTTGGCAAAAGATAAATCTGTTAAATATAACAATGTTCCCAATTTAGAAGAGTCTTTTTGTATGATAAAATCAGATGAACAAGAGGCGGAAGTGTTCCAAGGCGAATTGAACCACCATGAAGGATTTATATACATGGTTTTACAATAAGAAGATGCGTCGCCGGAAGCAACGTCCGTTACGGTTACGCATATTTCGTAAAAACCTTCGTCGGAATAGGTATGGGAAAAATAACTTTGCGATGAGGAGAAACCATTGCCCAAATCCCATTTAACTAATTTGTTTGCAGCATTGTTCAATTGAAAAAAAACTTCGCCGGCTGTTCCGTTTTCTTCAAAATAGGCTGTGAATTCCGGTACATCGACAGTAGAAGTGTCGGATAGCTCTACAAAATGGCAGGAAGAAGCTTGGCATCCGGCGGCATCGGTTATTTGCACGCAACCCCATTGAGCAGTACCGCTTTGAAAATGAAAAGTTTGCAATGGTGTTGCCCCCGGCAAGTTATTTCCGCTGCTAAAACTCCATTCGTAATCAAAAGGGGTAATTCCCTTCGGGTTGCTGTAAAACTTGTAAACAAAACGATGCTCATCAACAGCTGTTTTATACTCTCCGAATGTTTCCACTTCACAAGCAGGCGTATTTCCGCAGAGTTCATATTCAAACAAAACAGTGTCCGAAAATGTGCTGTCAATAAAGAAGGTATGCATGTCTATAAAATAGAGTCCCGAATCGGAACAATCTGTCTGATACAGTTTAAAAGCTACGGAAATTCCCGAATTGTTATTGTCGTTGATGGTGACAGTTGTACAAAAATTACCGGTAGTATCTGTTTCTATTAAATAATTTTCGGCTAAGCCGCTTCCTGCAGGAGTTTCCACTTCAATTTTTACGGAATCGGGATAGGTAGCAGTTTGCGGGTTGGTATTGTACCCGCAAACCGTAACATTATAGGTAATGGCATAGGAGAAAGAAACCGGGAAGAAAATTATCAATATGCTGATGAGTTTTGCTTTCATGTTGTCCGCTCTACTTGTATATACGTAAGTGAAAATACAAAAGGGACAATAATGAGTGAAAAAAATCAGTTTACAGCGTCTTTTTTTCGACTTAAGTGTAAAGAAAGGTATTTACCCGTATGTGATACAGCACATTCCGTAAGTGCTTCGGGTGTGCCGGCAAATACAATTTCACCGCCTTTTTCGCCGCCTTCC
>CAZLMS010000036.1:0-12218 GCA_964560645.1 uncultured Flavobacteriales bacterium
AAATAATACAGACACTCTGTTTAATTCAGATTCTTTAAAAGCAGCATTGGATGAAATCAATAAATCTATTCAACAAGTTTTGAATGATTTGGATATAGACATCATTATTAACAATAAAGAGAAAGTAAGCGTTTCAAAAAACAGCGCTAAAGATTTTTTTAAAGTCGAAATAAAACCTTCTTCGTTAGACGGATTTGTAGATATAAATTTTACAATTCCGAAAGGAGAGCCTGCCGAAGTAAAAGTGTTAAACCATAAAAACGAAGAGGTTTTCTATGAAAGAATTGAAAAACAAGGAAACTACTCTCGAACCGTTCCCGTATTAAAGAAAAAAGCGGAGTACACGCTCATTATTCGTCAGGGGAAAACAGAAGAAGAAAAAAGATTTTCTTTAAATTATTAGCTGAAAATCAATTTATTAAACACTTTTCTGCAATTCTTTTCTGTCAGACGGTTAAAAAACATCTCTTAAATTTTTCTTTTATTTGCAAAAAAATTATTGAATGGGTTCTCCCAAAAACTTAGTTATTGTTGAGTCGCCGGCAAAAGCCAAAACCATTGAAAAATTCCTTGGAAAAGATTTTGTGGTAAAATCAAGCTACGGTCATATCTGCGATTTGCCCGAAAAAAAACTATCCATAGACATAGAACACAATTTCAAGCCGCAATACGAAATTCCTAAGGATAAAAAAAACATCGTAAAAGAACTCAAAACTCTCGCTTCAAAAGCCGATACTATATGGCTTGCTACTGATGAAGACCGCGAAGGAGAAGCTATTTCATGGCATCTGAAAGAAGCGTTGGAATTACCCGAAGAAAAAACCAAAAGAATTGTATTCCATGAAATTACCAAGCCGGCAATTTTAAATGCCATTCAAACTCCCAGAAATATTGATGTAAATCTGGTAAACGCTCAGCAAGCTCGTCGAATACTAGACCGCTTGGTGGGATATGAAATTTCTCCCATTCTTTGGAAAAAAGTAAAACCTGCACTGTCGGCAGGGCGAGTTCAAAGTGTGGCGGTTCGACTTATTGTAGAACGAGAACGCGAAATACAAAACTTTGTTCCTCAACAAACTTTTAAAGTAACCGGAGAGTTTTTAACATCTGAAAATAAACTGATAAAAGCAGTATTAAAAGAAAAATTTTCTAAAGAAGAAGATGCATTGGCTTTTCTGGAGCAGTGCAAAAACAAAGTATTTCAAGTAAATCGAATAGAAAAAAAACCGGGAAAACGTTCTCCCGCTCCGCCTTTTACAACATCCACACTTCAACAAGAAGCATCAAGAAAGTTGGGTTTTCCGGTTTCTTTAACCATGTCGGTAGCTCAAAAGCTTTATGAAGAAGGGTTTATAACCTACATGAGAACCGATTCGGTAAATCTTTCCAAATTAGCCATTGAGGCAGCAAAAAATACCATCATACAAAGATTTGGTAGTGAATATGCCAATCCTAAGCAATATGTAACTAAAAACAAGTCGGCACAAGAAGCTCATGAAGCTATCCGTCCTACTTATTTAGAAAAAGAAACCGTGCCGGGCGATAAAAACCGTCAACGACTTTATGAACTTATATGGAAAAGAACATTGGCTTCTCAAATGACCGACGCCCAAATAGAAAAAACAAACGTAGAAATATCTGCCGAAGGGTTACCGGCGCCTTTTATAGCAACCGGTGAGGTGTTGGTTTTCGACGGATTTTTAAAAGTTTATCAGGAAAGTAAAGAAGACGAAGAAGCAGAAAACCGCGATGAAGCAGCGGGGCAGTTGCCTAAACTTTTCGAAGGAGAAGAGCTTAGAGCAAAAGAAATAAAAGCCGTTCAGCGATTTTCATCTCCGCCACCTCGATATTCCGAAGCCTCTTTGGTTCGCAAACTCGAAGAACTTGGAATCGGCCGCCCCTCTACTTATGCTCCTACCATATCTACCATTCAAAAAAGAGGATATGTGAAAAAAGAATCCAGAGAAGGAGTTCCCCGAAAATATGAAATTATCACCCTTAAAAACGATAAAATAATCAAAGAAGAAAAAACCGAAATTACGGGAACAGAAAAGAACAAGCTGTTTCCTACGGATATAGGGATGGTGGTAAATGATTTTTTAGTCAAACATTTCAGGAACATCTTGGACTATAAATTTACGGCAAAAGTAGAACAGCAGTTTGACGAGATTGCAGAAGGAAAGCTTTCTTGGGAGCAAATGATAAAAACATTCTACAACCCGTTCCATTCCGAGGTTGAACAAACTCTTCAAGAAGCCGAAAAAGCTAAAGGAGAAAGAGTGTTGGGAAAAGACCCGAAAACCGGAGAGTCTGTTATTGCCAAAATTGGAAGATACGGTCCGATGATTCAAATCGGCGAAGCCGAAAGCGATAAAAAACCGCGTTTTGCCAAACTTCAACCCGGACAATCTATTTCTACCATTACGTTAGAGGAGGCTTTAAAACTCTTTGAATTTCCCAAGGAATTGGGAGAATATAACGGTCAAAAAGTAGAAGTAAATGTAGGAAGATACGGACCTTACGTGCGAATAGGTAAAACATTTGTGTCCGTTCCGAAAGATAAAGATATTAATACTCTTACACTGCCAGAAGCAATAGCACTTTATGAGCAAAAAATAGAAAGTGATAAGAATAAAGTAATTAAAACGTTTCCCGAAGATAAAAATGTGCAAGTGTTAAACGGAAGATACGGCCCGTATATAAAAATCGGACGAAAAAATTATAAAATCCCGAAGGATTACGACCCTAAAGAATTATCTTTGGAAGACTGTAAAAAAATAGCGGAAGAACAAGCAGCCAAAAAGAAAAAATAATGGATTCTTCTTTGTTTCTTAAACCTTCCCCACTGAATGCGGAAAATTATGCAGAAGGAACGTTAGGTAATAAAGTCTTATTTGCCCCTGATGCGGAAGATTCGGAAATTGTGATAGTAGGCGTCGCGGAAGACCGTAATTCGGACAACCCGGGATGTGCAGAAGCTCCCGATGCCGTGAGAAAATACCTGTATCGTTTATCCGCTCCGGTTAAGAATTTAAAAATAGCAGATATCGGAAATATTATAGCAGGAGAAACTCCTCAAGATACTTATGTGGCAGTTGAACAAGTGCTGGAGGAGTTGTTGAAGAAAGATAAGACGGTATTGCTGCTGGGAGGAAGCAACGATTTAATGTTTCCTGCATATAAAGCATATCAAAATTTGGAAAGAACCATTAACATGACCTCTGTGGATAATCAGTTTGACATTGGTCAGCCCGAAGAAGAATTACATAACAAATCTTATTTTACCCATATTATATTAAACCAGCCCAACTTTTTATTTAATTATTCCGTGTTAGCTTATCAAACACACTTTGTAAAACAAGAAGAAATTAAGCTAATGAATCAACTTTTTTTTGACACGTTAAGATTAGGAACGATATATCAAAACATTTTACAAGCCGAGCCTTATATCCGAAATTCCGATATAGTAGGGGTAGATATTTCGTCTGTGCGTCTTTCGGATGCTCCGGGCAACAAAAATGCTACCCCAAACGGATTATACGGTGAACAATTATGTCAAATAGCACGCTTTGCGGGAATAAGCGATAAAGTTTCCCTTTTCGGTTTATTTGAAATAAATCCGCAGTTAGATAATTCCCACGAACAAACCGCACATCTGGGAGCGCAAACATTTTGGTATTTTATAGAGGGGTATTACAAACGTCAAAAAGATTTTCCGCTTACACCTAAGAAGAATTATTTAAAGTACATCGTGAACATAAGTGAAGATTACGAGATTGTATTTTACAAAAGCCCTTCTTCCATGAAATGGTGGATGGAAGTGCCATATCCGGTTAATCTCAAAACAAAATATGAACGCCATCACATGGTGCCTTGTACTTATGAGGATTATCAAACGGCATCACAAGGAGAAGTGCCGGAAAGATGGTGGAAATCATATAAAAAATTATTATAAGAATAGGCGATATATGAAACCTATTTGTAAAAAATATCGTTCTACCGATTGTGTAAAAAATGAAAAAGTTGAGATTTTTTTTTTAATTTAGCAACCTGTCAATTTCTATGCTTATGAAAAAGTTTTTATTATCTGTTTCTTTTTTAGGGCTTTTTGCATTTGTATATGCCCAACAAGACCCTCAATTCAGCCAAAACATGTTTAACCGGCTATATCCCAATCCGGGTTATGCGGGAAGTACAGATGCCATTTGTGGAACTTTATTGGGACGAGGACAATGGTTAGGTTGGGACGGCGCTCCTAAAACAGCTTTGCTTTCTGTACACGGTCCGGTTCGTAAAATTCACGGAGGAGTTGGTTTAAATGTTTCTCAAGATATGATTGGGCAAGAGCAAACTTTTAATTTAAAATTGGGTTATGCTTATAGAATGAGTTTGGGAGCGGGAAAATTGGGTGTAGGGTTAGGATTGGGGTTGGCTAATAAAGCATTAGGAAATAACTGGGTAGCTATTGATGATATTAACAGCGATCAATCGATTCCGGCAAACGGAGCATCCGATATGAATTTCGATATGGACTTAGGAGTTTATTACAATACTGATAAATTATTTGTGGGTTTTTCTTCTACACACCTTACTCAGTCTCAGTTTAAAAATGTAAACTTGAGTTACGAGCTTACAAGACATTATTATATTATGGCAGGTTATATTCATGAATTTAATCCGAGCTTGTCTTTACAGCCGTCGGTGTTTATTAAATCAGATGCAACTTCCGCCCAAATAGACATTAATGCCATTGCCATATACAATAATCAGTTTTGGGGAGGCGTTAGTTATAGGTATCAGGATGCCATTGTGCCAATGATAGGAGTGATGTACCCGATGGGACCCGGAACCTTGAAGTTCGGTTATTCTTATGACTTTACACTCTCGGATATGAAACAAGGAACGAACGGTAAAATGGTTCAAACACATGAAATATCATTAGGATATTGTTTTAATGTGCCCGAAGTGCCCGACGTGCAAAAACACAAAACAGTAAGGTTTTTGTAAAATATTAACAATTTTTTGTAACATTGTTGAAAACTTTTCGTTAAAACCGCTTCGACACATACTTAAAACTCATGAAAATGAAAGTAATTTTTAAAAACATATTTCTGCCGCTGGGATTAATCACAATACTATTATCAGGTTGTGATTACGGGATGCAGGGTCAGTTGATAGGTGTTCATCCCAGAGATATTTGGTATCAACCCGATCCTTATGGAATGTTATATCTCCCAATGGGAAGTTATAACATGGGTCCATCCGATCAAGACGTTCCCTACGCACATACTACAAAAGCAAAAACAGTATCTGTTCAGGCATTTTATATTGATCAGCATGAAATTTCCAATAACGAATACCGGCAGTTTGTTTATTGGGTAAGAGACTCTATTGTACACAGAATTTTAGGCGAAGAGTATGATGAACATTTTATTACGGAAAATATATACGGAGAAGAAATTGACCCGCCTCAAATTAATTGGCATGCAAGAATTGAATATAATGATCCTGAAATTCGGGAAATACTGGAAGACGAGATTTATCTACCCGATCATGAACGGTTCTATAACAGAAGAGAAGTAGATACACGAAAGTTGAATTTTGAATACTATTGGATTGATTTGCGCGATGCGGCAAGAAAAGGTCCGCAAGGAGCTCCGCTCAGGGAAAGAGGTTTAACGGACAGAAGTGTTTTTATAAAACGAGATGTAATTAACGTTTATCCCGATACACTTTGTTGGGTACACGACTTTACCTATTCTTTTAACGAACCTATGACTAATATGTATTTCTGGCATCCGGCTTATGATGATTACCCTGTAGTTGGGGTAACGTGGAAGCAGGCAAGAGCGTTCTGTATATGGAGAACACAATTATTAAATAGCTACTTACAATCTATCGGTTCTGCATTCGTGCAAGATTTTAGATTGCCGACTGAAAGCGAATGGGAATATGCTGCTCGCGGAGGATTAGATTTATCTCCGTATCCGTGGGGAGGACCATATACCCGAAATACTCGAGGATGCTTTATGGCTAACTTTAAACCGTTGAGAGGTAATTACGTAGATGACGGAGGGTTCCATACTGTTAGAATAGACTCTTATCATCCTAATGAATGGGGATTGTATAATATGGCTGGAAATGTGGCAGAATGGACTTCCAATGCTTTTGATGAGTCTGCATACGACTTTGCTCATGATTTGAACATGGATTATGTTTACGAAGCCAAGGAAGACGATCCTCCTGTATTAAAACGAAAAGTAATTCGTGGCGGTTCTTGGAAAGACATCGGGTATTACATTCAAACCGGAACAAAAACCTATGAATATCAAGATACGGCAAAATCATACATAGGCTTCAGATGTGTAATGACCTATCTTGGTAGAGCAAAAGGAGACGATATTTAATAGATTTTTATATAAATTGTTTAACCTTTAAATTTTTTAAAAATGTCAAAAAAGAAAATTACAGGATTTAGACCAGGAAGTGAGTCATGGAAAAAATTCATGGCAAAAGTTTACGGATTAGGAGGTGCTATCGTGATTGTTGGAGCGATGTTTAAAATTCAACACTGGCCGGGGGCATCTTTTGTACTTATTCTCGGTTTGTCCACAGAGGCGTTTATTTTTACAATGTCTGCATTTGAACCTGTTCACGAAGACCCGGATTGGACATTGGTATATCCTGAATTGGCAGGTGTGGAAGATGAAAAAACATTAGAAGAAGTAGCTGAAGAAAGTACGGCAGAAAGTACGGAGCAACCTGCATCTGTAGTGGAACAATTAGATAATTTATTGGAGGAAGCAAAAATAGATTCCGAACTTCTTGAAAAGCTGGGAGAAGGATTTAGAAATTTGGCAGAAGAAACGCATAAACTTTCGGATATTACCGATGCTTCTGTAGCCACTAATGAATATGTAAGCAGTGTAAAACACGCAGCGGAAAAAGTTGAAAATTTAGCTGAAACATACGAAAAAGCATCGGAATCTCTTGGAGTAATGCAAGTAGCTTCTGAAGAAGGTTCTTCTTTTGGAGAACAAATGAAAAATTTAGCGGAAAAACTTCAAGAATTGAATTCTGTTTATGAATTGCAATTAAAAGCTTCTCAACAACAAATGGAAACGTATAACCAGTTTTACGGAGGAATTAGCGAGTTGCTTTCTAATCTGCAAGAATCAGTGGAAGACACCAAACGATATAAAGAAAATATTGCAGAACTTTCTAAAAATCTACAGGCACTCAATACCATTTACGGTAACATGCTCACTGCAATGACCAATGCGTCAAATATTCAACAATAATAATCAATCTAATTAGTTTATAATTAAAAAAGTAGAATAAAATGGCAGGAGGAAAAGAAACCCCGAGGCAGAAGATGATTGGTTTGATGTATTTGGTACTCATGGCTCTTTTGGCTATGAACGTATCCAAGTCCGTATTGAATGCATTCATTGTAATTAATGACGGACTTACTCAAACCAATGATAACTTTGCCGCTAAAAACCAAACTACATATAATTTATTTGCCAAAGCCAAAATGAATGACCCTATTAAAGCGGGTCCTTGGTACGACAAGGCTTTAAAGGTGCAAGCAAAAGCAAATGAAATATATGATTATATTACGGAATTAAAGCATCAGGTAATAGCTTTTACGGATGGAGTCCCTGTGGAACAGGTAAAACAGATGAAATCCCTGTACGAAGTAAACTCTAAAGATAATTATGACAAACCTACAGAATTTTTAATCGGACAAGAAGTTACCAATCCCAAAAAAGGAGAATGGACTGCTACAGAGTTAAAGGATAAAATTGACGAATACCGTAACTTTCTGATAAACGATATCTTGAAAGGAGACACTGCAGGAATGCATCTCGGTTTAGATACGGATATAGAAGTCATAGATAACGGAACTAAGGAAGATTGGATTTCTTTAAATTTCTATCATTTGCCGTTGGTAGCTGTCGTAACCAATCTTACCAAAATTCAATCGGATGTTCGTAATGCAGAAGCAGATGTAGTAAAAAAACTTTATAGTCACATTGATGCGGGAGATTTTAAATTTGATACTTTGGCTGTGAAAGTTATCCCTAATACCAATTATCTTATTTTGGGTGATACTTTTAAAGCCGATGTAATTGTAGCAGCATTCAGTAAAACCCAAAATCCCATTTTGGAAGTTGGGTTTGAAGTAGATTCTGCAGGGAACATTATCGGAGAAAAAGATACTGCCGGGGTAAGAGTGAAAAACGGTGTAGCTCAATGGATTTATAAACCGGAGAAGGAAGGAATTGTAGAGTGGGGAGGAGTTATTAAAATTAAAAAGCCTGATGGTACTTATCAACCGTTCCCTTTTAAACATCAGTTTACGGTAGCTAAACCTACTTTGGTAGTATCGCCTACGGCAATGAATGTTTTTTACAGAGGCTTGGATAATCCTGTGGAGGTTTCCGTTCCGGGGGTTCCTACTGACAAGTTGCAAGTGTCTATTTCAAATGCTTCAGTGAGCGGTTCTAACGGAAAGTATAAAGTTCGCCCGGGAAAAGGTAAAGAATGTGTAGTAACGGTAAGTGCGGACATTAACGGAAAGAAACAGAATTTCGGACAAATGAAGTTTCGTGTGAAAAACGTTCCTGATCCGAAGCCCAAATTTGCGGGATCATACGGTGGAAATATTCAGAGGAACAAGCTTTTGGCTGCCCAAGGTGTTGTGGCGGAAATGCAAAACTTTGAGTTTGATTTGCGTTTCATAGTAGTATCTTTTGATTTAACAGCTAATATTAAAGGAAACTTGGTTTCTAAAACAGCTAAAGGACCTCGTTTAACAGGAGATATGAAAACCATCTTAAAATCTCTTAAACCGGGAAGTAAATTTTATATTGAAAAAATTAAAGCCAAAGGACCTGACGGCACAATTCGTGATTTAGGAACCTTGGCATTTAAGGTAGTATAATCAAAAAATAACAGCTATGAGACGTCTTGCCTATATCCTTATTCTTGTTGCAGGAGTTGTCTGTTGCAAACAAGAAACAAAAGCCCAAAGTACCGTTTTGGACGGTGTGTATGTAAAAGAACATACTGTTGGGCGTAGAGTAATTCCGTATCCCTATTTGCGGGAGGCAGACGTAATGTGGTTAAAAAGAATATGGCGGACGATTGATTTGCGCGAAAAAATTAATCATCCGCTTTATTTTCCCACTTCACCAATAAATGATAGAAAAAGTTTATTTGATGTAATTAAGGATGCTATTATCAACGAAGGAACTATTACTGCATATTCGGTAGGGCCTACCGGGCAAGATGATGAATTTACCACTCCTTTGACTGTTGATGAGGTAAAAGCTATGCTGTTTAAAGTGGATACACAATATACTGAAGATCCGATAACGGGAGAAATGATGGAAGTGATAACTCCCATAGAGTTAAAGACGGATGAAATAAAACAGTTTGACGTAAAAGAAGAGTGGTTTTTTGACCGTCAGCGTTCGGTAATGGATGTGCGAATCATAGGAATAGCTCCTAAAAGAGAAAAGAAAAACGAATTTGGAGAAGTAATGGGTATGGAAAAGTTGTTTTGGATTTACTTTCCTGAGGCACGTTATGTTTTTGCTCATCATGAGGTTTTTAACCGGCATAATGATGCGGAACGAAGAACTTTTGAAGATATTTTTTGGAAACGACAATTCGGTTCTTTCATTATTAAAGAATCTAATGTGTATGATCGTTTTATTAGTGAGTATAAAACTAATTTAGATGCACTTTTAGAAGCTGAAAAAATTAAAGAGAAGCTCTTTTTTATGGAGCATGACGTATGGCATTTTTAAAAAGGCTAAAGTTCTTGTAAGAAATTTAAGCCCTTGCATTTGCAAGGGCTTTTTTTGTAGATTTATTTTTCGAAAATCTCTTTTAGTTTTTGTTCCAAGGCTTTTCCTCTCAAGTTTTTGGCTAAAATTTTGCCTTCTCTGTCCACTAAAACCGTATAAGGGATACCGTTAAAATTGTAAAGCTTTACTACGGAAGAGTTCCAATATTTCAAGTCGCTTACATGATAGGGCCAGATTAAACCGTCTTGTTGAATGGCTTTAGTCCAAGAAGTTTTGTTTTTGTCCAGTGATACACTGAAAACCTCAAATCCTTTATCATGATATTTATTATAGAGCCTTACCACTTCAGGATTTGCTCTTCGGCAGGGTTTACACCAACTTGCCCAAAAATCAATTAAAACTATTTTTCCTTTTAAATCCGAAAGCTTTAAAATTTTTCCTTCGGGATTAGGAAGTGCAATTTCCGGAGCTTCTGCCCCCACAGCCAAAGCCCCCATACTTTTAACCCTTTCCGTAATGTTTTTTGTATAAATAGATTGGGGCATAGTTTTTTGAAGAGCTTCGGCAACCATTTTGTAATATGGAAAATCTGTTTCGGGATTTAATTTTTCTACTGCTACTAAGGAGGCTAAAGAGCCGGGATTTTCTCGGATAAAATCTCTAAGCATTTGATTATATTCTTCAATTATCACTTTTTGATACTCTATAGCGTTAATGTAAGAATTTATATCTCTTGCACTTTGATGTTGTTGAATGGCTCTCGCCAACGAGTCCCTGCGTGCATAAAACTTATATAAAGATTTGTTGAGTTTTTGTAACCGGGTAGTTTCCGGGGAACCTTTTACGGTATAGGTGCCTTCAAGATTATTGGCATCGGCGGTTATTTTAATGTGGTCATTTGGTGAAAGGATAAAAACCATAAAGTTTTGGTCGGTATCTTTAATTCTATAAAACCCCGGCTCCGGAACATATAATGAATAATTGTATTGATTGTCATCAAAAGAAATAGAATCTATAAGTTCCACGTTTCTGGCAGTTAATCTTTCCAGAACTAACTTTTTCCCTTTTGCGTTGGAAATTTTCAAATTAACGGATGCATTAGCTTTTTTATCCGCATTTTGATTTTTGTTTTTAGAATTTTTATCAGATTGACATCCTATGGTTACAAGGATTACCCCTAAAAAGAGCCCGATTTTTTTTAAATAATTCATATTGTTTTGCTTTTTTCACAAAGTTAATATATTCCTTTGCCCGAAAAAAAATTTCCACAAAAGCATTAAAAATTTTGCAAACCAATCGATTATTTTTAATTTTACGCCTAAATTGTAATTGCGTTGAAGCGAGGTCTCTTAATTTTATTATTGACAGTAGTTTCTATCACCGGTTTTTCGCAAGCAAAAAAAGGTGATTACTATTTTAAGCGGTTAGAATACATTCACGCTATTCCTTATTATATCAAAGCTCTTAAACATGAGAAGGACTCATCGGTTTTAATCAATTTGGCGCGCTCTTACTATGCTTTGAAAAGTTATACGAAAGCAAGACAGTTTTATGAATTAGCCATACAAAAATTTCCCGAAAATAAAGAATTGTTGGATGAATATACGGCAGTACTTAAAGCCAATAATGAATTATCGAGGGCTAAAGAAGTTGTGTTGGTATATGCCAACCGGTTGGATTCTGCCGAATTGGAAGAAAAATTGATTTCCATTGAAAAAGTTTTGTCATGGAAGTATAAACAACCGCGATTTGTAATTAAAAATTTGGAAGCACTCAACACTCCATATACAGAGTTCTCATTAGTACCTTACGGAAAGAGTTTGGCGTTTGTAACCAACAGGTTTAAAGATATTACCGATGAAAATATGGCAGGGGTTACGGAAGAGCCTTATTTTAAGGTGTCCATTGTAGAGGTTAATCCCGATGACAGCTCTTTTTCCAAGCCGAAACCTTTAAAAAATGTGAATGGACCTTACCACACAGGTCCGATATTCTTTAGCCAAGATGGAAAAACTGCTTATTTTTCAAGAGTGGATTTTATTCCGGGCAAAGGAAAAGATTTTGTGTTTAAACCTCAATTATATTATGTAACTATCAATGAAAAAGGAAAATGGTCGAAACCCATTCCTTTCGAGCATAATAATCCTAAATACAGTTTTTTACATCCTACGCTTTCTCCCGACGGAACACTATTGGCTTTTGCTTCGGATATGAAAGAGGGACATAAATTTGATATATATATATCTCAAAAACAAAGTGATGGTAAATGGAGCAAGCCTCAAAATATAGGAAATGAAGTCAATACTGCTGAAAATGAATTGTTTCCTTATTTGTACAGTAAAGATACCCTTTATTTTTCGTCGGACGGACACTTGGGCTTTGGCGGTTTAGACATTT
>CAZLMS010000037.1:0-12153 GCA_964560645.1 uncultured Flavobacteriales bacterium
AAACAGTCTTCTATTGAATACCTTTATAATAAAAATACATTTCTTCTCTCCGCAAAAATTGAAAAAGATGTGGAGTCGGAAAATTTGAAAATCATAAAATATCAAACCGTTTTCAACAAATAGATGTAAGAAACATAAAATCAACACAATAAAAAAATGAGCGGAAGAAAACTTCGAAAAAAATTATTTCAAACATGTCCCTCTGCACAGAGTAAATCCGTATTTATAGATGAAGCACCCGGGTTAATGCAAGAAAAAAGCAAACGATATTTGAAAATAGCACTATTGTGTTTACTGGTTTTTACGGCTTCAATATCCGGAGTTGAGGCACAAGAAAAACCGCAATCAATAGAAAAAAGAAAAAAAGAATTAGCGGAGATAAAAAAAAGACAGGAAAAAGAAAAAGAGCAGGCAATTGAGGAAATGCGCAAACAACACATGGCCATACAAGACAAAAAAACACGTAAACGAATGAAAAAGAATCGAAAAAAGGCAGCAAGAAACACAACAAATAAAAGAAAGTTTTCGCTGAAAAGGATTTTTGGAAAAAAGTAAAGACACCGTTTTACAATCGGTAAACCTTTAATAATAGAGCGAATTTGAAATGAAAAAAACACTTAAAAATAGTCCGATTTTAACAAAATGTTTATCTTTACCCGCCAAAATTGTTTTAACTTAAATTAAGAGATATGTTAAAAAAAGTTATTTTCTCGTTAATTTTCATAGCATTAGGAGCGCATCTCTTACATGCTCAGGTGGGTCAAGGCGCCTTAAAAGGTAAAGTTGTCGATAAGTCAACCGGGCAGCCGCTGCCTTTTGTGAACGTGGTTTTGGAGCAAAACGGTTCTATTGTTACGGGAGCAGCGACCGATTTCGACGGTAATTATTTCATTAAACCCATCCCTCCCGGAAAATATGATTTAAAAGTAAAGTTTATAGGATACCAACCTTTGCAAGTGAGTGGGATTGTAATTAACGCAGATAAAACAACCTTTTATGACCCTCAACTGGTTCCTTCCGATATTCAATTGGAAGAATTTGTGGTAGTAGATTATGAAGTACCTCTTATTGATAAAGACGGTGGTCCTCAAGGAGGAACAATTACATTTGAAGACATTCAGAAAATGCCCGGACGTTCTGCCACCGCAATAGCCCAAACGGTAGGAGGGGTTTATTCTAAGGACGACGGGTCAGGAGACTTAAATGTGAGAGGATCGAGGTCTAATGCCAACTATTATTATATCGACGGAATTAAAGTTCGCGGTTCTACAAATTTGCCTAAATCGGCTATTGAGCAAGTTTCGGTGTTAACCGGTGGGGTTCCCGCTCAATATGGAGATGTAACCGGGGGTATTATCAGTATTACCACTCGCGGAGTTTCTAAAGAATATTTCGGAAGTTTTGAATATATAACGTCCGGTTATAAACTTGGAGACAAAATGATAGGCTTAGATCCTTACGGTTATAACATGGCAGAATTATCCCTTGCAGGTCCGTTGTATTCTCCGAGAGATTCTGCCGGAAATAAAAAAGACCCGTTGTTGGGATTTTTCTTAGCCGTAAACGGTTATCATCATATAGATGAAAATCCCTCTGCTATCGGAACGTGGAAAGTAAAAGACAGTGTGTTAGCAGATTTAGTACAAGATCCGCTTCGTTATTCCGTGGCAGGAACAGGAACAAACCTTAATGCCGAGTTTTTAAGAATGAAAGATTTTGAAAAAGTTAAAACAAAACAAAACGTAGCAAAATCAGGACTTACAGTTCAAGGAAAAATAGACGTAAAAACCGGAAACAATACTAACTTAACAATTGGTGGAAATATTGACTTGAGAAAAAGAAGAGAAGATTATTTAAACGGAGGTTTTTATAACACATACGGATATGATTATGCATTGTTTAACTCTAAATACAATCCCGAAATAAGAAGAAATACCTATCGTGTTTTTGCCCGGTTTACTCAAAGATTTAATAATGCGGAAGAAAGCGAAGACGAAAAATCGGCAAGTGTAATTAAAAATGCTTACTATTCCGTGCAGGCAGATTTCCAAAGATTTACCGGAAAAGATTGGGATGCGGAACATAAAATGGACTTGTTTAAATACGGTTATGTAGGTAAATTTCAAACCTATCAAGCGCGCGATTATCAAGCCACATTAGATTCTACTTACGGAGCCTTTTTTATGGAACAACAAACCTTTACCGATACATTCATTGCCTTTACTCCTTCCGATATTAACCCTGAGCTTTCCCAAATCACGCAAAATTATTATGAGTTATACGGCTGGAAAGGCTTTGATTCTGAAGGCAAACCCGTATATGACTACAACTTGGCAAAAGATCCTTCTACGGGAGAACCGAACTTCTATTTTAACCGCGTAATTAACATTCAAACTTTTGGAGGATTGGTAAACGGAGATGCTCCCAGAGATGTATATCAATTGTGGCGTTCTCCGGGATATAGATTTAATGAAGTAAATCAATTTGAAAACAACCAGTTTCGTTTTACAGGACAAGGTTCTGCCGATATTAAAGGACATTCTTTATTGATAGGATTTGAATATGAGCAAAGAGTGGATAGAAGTTATTCCGTAAGTCCTCGAGGATTGTGGACAATTGGTCGTCAGTTAATGAATGCGCACATCAACGAGCTGGATAAGAGTACAAAGGACTATGACTTGGTAAATATGCAAATCAATTATGAAAGACTTAACGCGTCGCCCGGAGAGTACGACGCTACCAAAGAAGGAGGAGAGGCTCAAAGCTTTTTCGATTACAATGTAAGAAAAGAACTGGGACTTGACCCCGATGGTACGGATTATGTGGATTTCAACTCCTATGATCCGAGCACTTATAAAATCAGCTTTTTCTCTGCTGACGAGTTACTGAACAACGGAAATAACTATGTTACATACTACGGATATGATCCTTACGGAAACAAAACTTCAGGCTCTTATACTATTGAAGACTTCTTTACGGCAAGAGATGAATACGGGAACTTGACTCATCCTATAGATGCCTTCCGGCCTATTTATATGGCGGGCTATGTACAAGACAAATTCTATTTCAAAGATTTGATTTTCAATGTAGGTCTTCGTGTGGATCGTTATGATGCAAACCAGTCTGTAATGAAAGACAACTGGGTGATGTTCCCCACCGTAAAAGCTGGAGAGGATGAAGCAAAAGCATTATTACCCGAAAACTCTTCCGGAGAGAAAGCACATCCTTCTACTATTGGTGATGATTTCGTAGTGTATGTGGATAATGTGGAAAACCCTACAACCATTTTAGGTTACCGCGACGGTAATCAATGGTATGATGCAGCCGGAAATGCTATTAGCGATGCCTCTCCATTAAGAACAGGCTCGGGAGTAGCTCCGTTATTGAAAGATAAAAGCCAAAAATTAGGACGTGATATTACGGCAGAATCTTTTGAAGACTATAAACCTCAAGTAATTCCGATGCCTCGTATAGCTTTCTCTTTCCCGATTTCCGAAGAAGCCACATTCTTTGCTCACTACGACGTGCTTACTCGTCGTCCTACGGGAGGACGCTCAAGATTAGAGCCGATAGACTATTACTTCATCGAAACGGGAGGTCGTTTTATCAACAACCCGTCATTAAAACCCGAACAAACAATTGACTACGAAGTAGGTTTCCAACAAGCACTTTCTTTAAGTTCTTCTATCAAGTTAAGTGCATTTTACCGTGAACAAAGAAATATGATTCAGTTAATGGCTATGCAAGATGCTTACCCGGCATTCTATTACACATATGCTAATATTGACTTTGCTACTATTAAAGGATTTCAAGCAACATTCGATTTGCGAAGAACAGGAAATGTGTGGATGAAATTATACTATACGCTTCAATTTGCAGACGGAACGGGAAGTTCCGAGACCGGAAGTTTGAACTTGGTAAGAGCGGGAAAACCCAACCTAAGAGTGTTGAACCCGTTAAGCTATGACCGTCGGCATTCCATTACAGGTACATTTGATTTCCACTACGCTTCCGGAAAAGATTACAACGGACCGGTTATTCTCGGGAAACAAATTTTGGCAGAAGCTGGAGCGAACCTTGTAATTAACGCCGGCTCGGGAACGCCATATAGCAAACGCTCGTTGCCGACACAAAGAGCGGGGCTTAACACCCAAAACGGACCGCTTGACGGACGGTTAAACGGTTCTCGTTTGCCTTGGACTTACAGAGTAGATGCTCGTATTGATAAAACATTCAATTTCAGCATCGGAAAATCCGAAGACAAGAAAAAAGACGTGAGCTTAAATGCCTATTTACAAGTGTTGAACCTGTTAAACACATTGAATATAAACAGTGTATATGGATTTACGGGCAACCCTTACGACGACGGATTTGTTACCGCAGAGCGTTATCAAGCTCAAATCCGCACGCAAAACAACCCTCAATCATTTAGAGAATTGTATTATATGGCTGTAAATAATCCTAATAATTACCAATTGCCGAGAAGGGTTAGATTAGGATTGTTATTTACATTTTAAATAGTAAATGATAAAGTAGAACAAGACCATTAAAATTTATAATTATGAAAACACAAGCCGTTTTATTTGCCTCGCTCCTGACGCTTGCAACAACGTCGGGATTTGCCTACAAAAATATTACCTCTTCCACCGGAAAAAAAGCAAACGGAACAAACAACTCTTTAGCGGCAGGATGTGCGCCTGCTACCAACTATCAGTACATGGAGTACAACAATGTGCGCTTTAGAGTAAATACGGGAGGAGATTTTTGGTATGATTTTGCCGCAGGAAAACCCGGATTCGAAGTGCCTAAAAACTCCGGCAAGCACGCTATATTTTCCGGCTCTTTATGGATGGGAGGGCAAGACATTTCCGGACAGTTAAAATTAGCGGGACAAACATATCGTCAAAACGGTAATGACTTTTGGGCGGGACCTTTAAGCACGGTAGATGCCGAAGTGGATGCCGTAACATGTGCCCAATACGACCGTTTTTGGGAAACATCTCGTGCTGAGGTAGAAAAGTTTTATGCGTGGAAATTGGCTGTGCAATATGATGCGGCTAACGGAACAGACCTTTCTACTACCGGTGAATTTGAAAACTATACTATACCGGAATCTATTCTTACGTGGCCTGCACATGGAAGAACGGAAGACCCTTACAATGAAGCTTTTTATTTAGCACCATTTACCGATGTGGACGGAGACGGCATCTATAATCCTCAAAACGGAGACTTCCCGGGATATGATATTTTTGGAACTCGAAGCTGTGGGGCAGATCGTGCAGTGTGGATATTTGGAGATAATAATATTTGGTGGGTGTTTAACGACAAAGGAAATATCCACACGGAAACCAGTGGAAACTCGATTGGTATGGAGATTCATGCACAAGCTTTCACATTTTCTACCAATGATGAGGTGAACTCTATGACCTTTATGAATTTTGAGTTGATTAATCGTTCTACGTTTACTTTAACGGAAACATATTTCGGAGTAAATGTAGATACGGATTTAGGAAATTATCAAGACGACTATGTGGGATGTGATGTAATGAGAGGTTTGGGATATTGCTACAATGGAGATGATTTTGACGAAGATAATCAAGGAGCCTTGGGATATGGTGCAAATCCGCCTGCTATAGGCGTGGACTTTTTTGAAGGTCCTTATCAAGATAATGACGGTATAGACAATGCTTACGGAATATTGGAAGGGGAAGCGTTAAACGGTATCGGATACGGAGACAGCATTGTAGATAACGAACGTTTTGGAATGCGCCGTTTTGTATATTACAACAATGACGGGTCTAATATTGGCAACCCGCAGGCAGCCAAAGATTATTATAATTATTTAAGAGGAATATGGCGAAACGGTGAGCCGATGACTTACGGAGGAAACGGCATCGGAGGAACAGTGCCTTGCTATTTTATGTTTCCCGGCGAATCAGACCAGCAATTTCATTGGGGAACTAATGGTGTACCCATGCCTCCATGGACAGAAGTTAGTGCCGGTAATCAGGCCGGAGATCGTCGTTTTGTTCAATCTGCCGGTCCGTTTACTTTAACGCCCGGGGCATATAACAATATTACATTGGGAACGGTTTTCGCCCAAGCTACCTCCGGGGGAGCTTTAGCTAGTGTAGAGAAAATGAAATTAGCCGACCAAAAAACACAGGCGCTATTCGATAACTGTTTTAAATTATTGGACGGTCCTCATGCGCCGCAATTAAAATTCCAAGAACTGAATCAACAAATAATAGTATATATTACCAATCCTTCCACTTCCAACAACTATCAAGACAAATATGCAGAAGTGGATCCGTTTATTATTATACCTGACACCCTTAACGGACAGGTGCTCACGGAACAAGAAAAAACGGAATTAGCAACCTATAAGTTCCAGGGATATAAAGTTTATCAGGTAATTGATAACACAGTAAGCCCGGAAGATTTAGACGACCCTGATAAGGCAAGATTGGTTTTTCAATGTGATATTCAAGATTCCGTTTCACAGATAATTAATTATGAGTTTGATGATAACTTAGGAACGGTTGTACCCAAAGAAATGGTGAATGGAGCAAACAAAGGTGTGCAGCACTCTTTTGTGTTTACCGAAGATCAATTTGCTTCGGGAACAAAAACATTGGTAAACTATAAAACCTATCATTTTATAGCGGTAGCTTATGCTTACAATAACTATTTACCTTACGACCCTGGTAATCCCGATCCTTCTGCTCAACAAAAACCGTATATCGAGAGTAGAAAGGAGCCTACCGGGCCTATTCAAGTTTATAGCTCTATTCCTCACCCTGTGGAAATAGAAGAAGGCGGATTACAACTAAATGCTCAATACGGAGATCAATTACCGCTTACAAGATTGGAAGGAAAAGGAAACGGCGGAAATGCTTTGGAAATTGATTATTCCGTTCACGCGGGGGATTTATTTAGAACCGGTGTTTGGAGAATGGACAGCATTAAATATATGCCGGAAGGCTCTCCGGTGCAAATTAAAATTGTAGATCCGATAAATGTATTGGCAGAAGATTTTGCCTTGGCGTTCTATTTTGATGAAGCGGATTCCACGGCAATTAAGAATCGTGATTACGGTCAATTGAAATGGAAATTATATAAAGTGAACGGCGTAGGAGATGCAACGGATACGGTTTATTCGGATAATACCATTGAGGTTGGAAATGAACAATTGATATTAGACTGGGGAATATCCGTATTGGTAGAACAAGTGCCTAATGTAGGAACTCAAGAAGCCCAATCTTTGAATAACGGATTGATATCTGCTTCTATTGATTATGTGGATCCCGGAAAACAATGGCTGTCCGGAGTGTCTGATATAGACGGAGATCAAACAGGTAGAGATTGGATTAAGAGCGGTACAACGGTAGATGGAAATTCACCTGTTGTAGGAGAAAATACAGATGAATACGGAGATGAAAGTCAAGTGTTTGAAGGAATCTTGGGAGGAATTATAGCACCGTATTTCTATACATCCTCATCTATGCATGGACCCCATGTGGGACATTCCGAACTATATAAAGCACAGTATAGTGGAGGATATAATTTTAATGTTCAGTATATTAAATATGGAGAAACAGCACTAAATTCATTAGGTGCAGACAAAGGGTTGGAATTTTTCCTAGGTCAGTTAAATAGTGTAGATATTGTGTTTACCAATGATAAATCCAAATGGACGCGTTGTCCGGTATTGGAAATGCAAGATTTGTCTTCATTGGCGGAAGGTGAAGCAGAGAAATTCCATTTAAGAAGAGCTCCGTCTGTAGATAAAGACGGCAATCCTTACACTAATTATCCTTCGGTAGATACCTTGGCAAGCACAGATGAGAATGCGCCTAATTATATTTCTGCTTATGGAATGGGATGGTTCCCCGGATATGCGGTAGATGTGGAAACCGGTGAAAGGCTAAATATAGCTTTTGGAGAAGATTCTTGGTTAAAAGGTGAAAACGGGGATGATATGTTATGGAACCCTACCGAAAATATTGCCGAAGGTGTAGGTAATCAAAACATACGGTTTGGCGGAAAACATTATATATTTATATTTAAAAATGCTATAGAGTATGAGAGCGATGAAGTAATTGTTTTCCCGTCTCCGGAAGGATTAAGAAACCTAAACAGCTCTCGAGGAAGAATGCCTGCTTATGATGAAGGAAGATGGATGGTTCAAAAGTTAAAAGAAGCCGAAAATGGAAACACGAATTCTTTATATGATGTATTCCATGCTTGTACTTGGACCATGTTGCCGTTAAAAGCGCCGAATGAAAAACTGTTAGCTACGGATGCCACTATTAAATTGAGAGTCATGAAACCTTTTGAAAGATATGGTGTGGAAGATGCGGTTAGTTATGGAGAAAGCTTGGAGCCGAACACAGTTTACTTTGTAAATCAAGGCCCTGTAATTTATCAAGGCAGAACCTATTACAGAGGAGATACTTTGATGACAAACTCCACAGACCTTACTTTTGATGTGTCAGGAGATATGTTGTATTTAAACCAGTCTTCTAAAGATGCTGACAGCACCAATGTGCTTATCCCAACGAAAAATGCAGGATTGCCGTTGTATAACTTCGGAACCAGAGGATATGAGCCGGTAAAAGGAAATGCACAAGTTCTTGAAGATGCCTTGGAGTGTGTGAAAGTTGTTCCTAATCCGTATTATGCATTCTCCGAATATGAAACAGACAGATTGGATAACAGAGTACGCATTACTTGCCTGCCTGAACAAGCAAACATTACTATTTACTCCTTAGACGGAACTTTAATCCGACGTTATGAAAAAGACGATCCGAATACATTCTATGTGGATTGGGATTTGAAAAACTCTGCCAGAGTGCCTGTAGCAAGTGGAATTTATTTAATCCATGTAGAAGTTCCGGGCGTAGGACAAAAAGTAATTAAGTGGTACGGAATGATGAGACCATTTGACTTAGATACATTCTAATAAACACGGAAACTAAAATTATAAATATGAAGGCAATAAAACTTAAAATAGCTTTAGTTGCAGCCGCCCTGCCTGTTTTAACCATGGCGGGAAATAAGGACAGAACGGGACAAGCGGGAGGCGGACAGTTGTTGATTAACCCCTGGGCAACCAGCTCCGGAATGGCTAATGCAAATTCCACCTCTGCTGAAGGCTTGGAAGCAACGTTTCTTAATGTAGCCGGATTGGCAACAACTCGAAAAACCGAGATTTTATATACCAATACTCAATACTTGGTTGGTTCGGGAATAAGCATTAACGCTTTCGGGCTTTCTCAAAGATTAGGAGAAAATGCCGGTGTTTTGGGAATTAGCGTAATGAATATGAGTTTTGGAGACATTGAAATTACTACGGTTGATCAGCCGGAAGGTGGAATAGGAACGTTTTCTCCGCAATTCATTAACTTGGGACTTTCTTATGCCAGAATGTTCTCCAACAGTATTTACGGAGGATTTACCGTAAGAACTATTTCGGAATCCATATCCAATGCCGCTGCCAGAGGAGTTACTATTGATATGGGAATTAAGTATATTACTGGAAAACAAGAAAATTTGAAATTCGGTATTGCACTTAAAAACGTAGGTCCTAAAATGCAATACTCCGGCGACGGATTTTCTACCAGCACTACTTTCAACGGATATGAATACACATTGGAACAAAGAACCGAACCTTATGAATTGCCGGCATTGTTGAATATAGGCGCTTCTTATGATTATTATATTGGAACGGCTTCTGATTCTGCTTCAACAGAAGTGAAACCGGCTCATAGAATAACAGGAGCTTTTACTTTCACCTCTAACTCATTCAGTAAAGACCAAATACGTTTTGGAGTAGAGTATGCATTTAAAGAAAAATTTATGGTGCGGGTAGGATATTTGCAAGAAGAAGGAATAGCTTCTAAAGAAAACAGCACAAATGCTCTTAAAGGTCCCACAGGCGGGTTTACCGTTCAGTTGCCTTTTGGTGCCAACAGAAGCCGGATAGCGCTTTCTTACGCCTATCGAATGACAAACAGTCATTTTTCAGGAAATCACTCTGTCGGATTGCGTTTAGATCTTTAATATATTTGCAAAAACATATTTTACGAAATCCCTCTACGGAGGGATTTTGTTATTTATCAAACAGAACTAAAAACCAAAAACGATGGCAAAACAAGTTTCTTACTATACCGAAGAAGGACTAAAAAAGCTCAAAGAAGAATTAAAATATTTGGAATCTGTAGAACGTCCGAAAATTTCTCAGCAAATAGCGGAAGCAAGAGATAAAGGAGATTTATCTGAGAATGCCGAATACGATGCCGCCAAAGAAGCGCAAGGGTTGTTGGAAGCAAGAATTGCCAAACTTAAAGAAGTAATTGCCAATGCAAGAATAATTGATGATTCGCAGATAGATACTTCAAAAGTGTATATTTTATCTACCGTAAAAATTAAAAACTTAACTAATGGAATGGAATTTTCTTATACGCTTGTAGCAGAAAATGAAGCTGATTTGAAACAAAAGAAAATCTCCGTAGATTCGCCTATCGGCAAAGGATTACTTGGAAAAAGCGTGGGAGAAATTGCCGAAATTCAAACCCCAGCAGGAATCATGAAGTTTGAAATTTTGGAAATAACAAGATAAAATGGCTTCTATTTTTACAAAAATCATTAACGGAGAAATTCCGTCCTATAAGATAGCGGAGAATGAACATTGCTTTGCTTTTTTAGATATCTTTCCGCTGCAAAAAGGGCATACACTTGTGGTTCCTAAAAAAGAAACAGATTATATTTTTGACGTGGATGACGAGATATTAAAAGAGTTGATTGTTTTTTCCAAAAGAGTAGCAAAAGCCATTGAAAAAACTATTACGTGTAATAGAGTTGGAGTTGCAGTAGTAGGGCTGGAAGTTCCACATGCACATATTCATTTAATTCCCATCAACAAAATGGATGACATGAACTTTGCCAACCCGAAACTTCAGCTTTCTGAAAACGAAATGCAGGAAATAGCTGAAAAAATTCGATCCAATTTTATGTAATTCTACCCGGATTATCTTTAATAAAACTTTCCCAACCGGAATGCTTTTTTCCCGCAGAACCGGCGGGAGAATTACTTTGATAAAAATGACACACAGCGGCGGCAATGCCGTCGGTGGCATCTAAATATTTGGGTAATTTATCGATGTTTAGCAAAGTTTTGAGCATGCCTGCAACTTGTTCTTTTGAGGCAT
Organism: uncultured Flavobacteriales bacterium; assembly: GCA_964560645.1. Classification (GTDB taxonomy): domain Bacteria; phylum Bacteroidota; class Bacteroidia; order Flavobacteriales_G; family NORP312; genus CAZLMS01. The sequence continues at coordinate 11,214 of CAZLMS010000037.1, forward strand.
TTCCGTTCCCGGTAATAGACTGTTTGATTTTTTTGGGAGAATATTCAAAAACAGGAATCTCTCGATATAAAGCGGACGCGATAGCAACCCCTTGAGCTCTTCCCAACTTGAGCATTGATTGAACATTTTTTCCGTAAAAAGGAGCTTCAATAGCCAGCTCATCCGGTTTGTATTCATCAATTAAAAACAAACACCGCTCAAATATTTTTTTTAATTTAAGAGATTGATTGGCAAGTTTGCTAAGGTCAATTACTCCCATCGAAACCATTTGAAGTTTATTTTTCTGAATTAAAACAACTCCGTAGCCCATGATGGTAGTTCCGGGGTCAATGCCTAATATTATTTTTTCTTTGGCGTCCAATGGTTATTTTTGCTTAATTAGTTTCAAATATACGAATTAAGTGTTTGTTTTATTGCTCATAATTTTTTTGCTTTACGGAGGATGTGTGTTTTGGCTTTTAACAGGAGAAAAGGAGGCGTTTCTCCGAACTGAAGAAATAATTAAATCAACTACCGATACAAAGAAAATCAGTTTAGTCGTTCCTTTCCGAAATGAAGAGAAGAATTTAAAGGCGTTAATAGAATCTTTGTTAAAGATAAATTATCCGAAAGATTGCTACGAGGTAATTTTTGTAAATGACAATTCTGACGATAATTCGGAAGAAATAATTTACTCTTTGTTGCAACACACAACATCGAAGATACAATATTCGCTGTACAGACTAAGGGAAAACAGCTCTCGAAAAGCCCTAAAAAAGAAAGCGCTGATAACGGGAGTTGAGCACGCTCGGTTTTCCATAATAGCAACAACGGATGCAGATTGTATTATTCCTGAAAATTGGTTTGCCGCCATCAGCAAAATTTTTGCAAAACAAGAAATTGCTTTGGCATTTTTTCCGGTTATATATACACGAGGAAAATGCTCGATAAAAAAATGGCA
>CAZLMS010000038.1:0-8013 GCA_964560645.1 uncultured Flavobacteriales bacterium
GAAATGACTTTGCACGGAGACCCCAGTTTGAAAATCAACCCTCATCCGTTACCCGATTATGATATAGAACGTGATTTCAGCGTGTATTTTACACCCGAATACATATCTTCCGATATAGATTCGTTTGAAGTAAATTTAATTATTGCCAATTTAGGCAAGGCTACCCGCGATTCGGTAACTATCCGCATAAAAAGGCAATTACCCGGAAGCAGCACCCCTGTATATTACGACACAATTGTATCTTACATTCCTTATATGGATACCGTAACCTTTAAACTTCCTGTGGACATCAACAAAGGCATCGGAAAAAATCTTCTTAGTTTTTACGTGGATTATGATTATCGTATAGAAGAAATTTCGGAAACCAATAATATTATTGAAAACTATGAACTGTGGATTAGCTCCGAAGATTTAGTTCCTATTTATCCGTATAATTATTCCATCGTTCCCGATAAAAACATTACGCTAAAAGCATCTACGGGAAATCCTTTTGCAGCGCCGAGGTATTATACCATTCAAATTGCCACGAACGATTATTTTGACGGTACGGGAAATTTTAAAGATACTACCATTTATTCTGCCGGAGGAGTAGTAGAATGGAAATTACCGGCATCTTATTTTCAAGATAATACGGTATATTATTGGAGATGCTCACCGGCGGATACAGCCAAATGGCGGGAAGCCTCGTTTCATATTTTGCAGGGTAAAGAGGGGTGGGGAGAGTCTCATTTTTATCAATATAAAAACAACGAATATGAATATATAGATTTCGACAGACCCAATACCGAATGGGATTTTTCAGTAGTGTCAAAAACACTTGATTGTCAAGTGGTAGGAGGTGCAAATAATACCAGCGATTACTTTGCTACCGGTTATTATATCAACAACTCTCTGATGGATTACGGTGTGTGCGGCGGAATTCCGGCAATTTATGTTGCCGTAATAGATTCTTTAACCTTGAAACCGTGGGGAACTTATTATGTAGATGGCAATGGAAATGTGTATAATCCTGACCATCAATTCGGAAATTATAATAATAATGGGGCTTGCCGGCCGAGGGTAGAAAATTATTTTATATTTCCCACCAACTCATCTCAGGCGTACTTGGACTCTTTAGCAGACATGCTTATCAATGATATTCCCGACGGAAATTATATTTTGGCATATACAGCCCGTTACGGTTATTTTCAGAGTAATTGGCAACCGCAGCACTTTGCGGCTTTTACCTCTTTGGGAGCAAGTCAAATAACTTCGGTAGGCGACTCTATTCCTTACATTTTCTTTACCAAAAAGGGAGATGCTAATTCCACTATCGAACTGGTAGGAGACAGTATTAAACATATTCTAAAATTGTTTACCACCATAGAAGGCAGCGGAAACTACGGAACTTTTGCCACACCTGTATTTGGTCCTGCAAGCAAATGGGGTGAATTGCATTGGAACCAACACCCGAAGGAAATCAACGGACAAGATTCCGTATTGCTACATTTATACGGAGTAGATATATATGGGAATGAAACATATTTACACACTTTCCCGCAAGATTCTACAGATGTGTTGAATTTATATGACTACATCAATGCTTTACAATATCCTTATTTGAAGTTTAAAACCGAAATTTTTGATTTTTCACAAAAAACTTGTGCTCAGTACGATTACATACAAGTGTATTCCGATTTAATGCCTGAAGCAGCGTTAAATTACAAAAAAGGCTTCTATTTTTACAAGGACACTTTGCAACAAGGAGAAGATTTGAATTTTTCAATTGTCGTAGAAAACGTAAGTCCGAAACACATGGACAGCTTGAGGGTAAAGTATTGGATTGAAGATGAAAGCAGAAATATATATTATGTCAATTATCCCAAACAAGATTCTTTAAGAAGCCTTCAAATGTTGATAGACACAGTAGTGTTTAATACCAAATCCATTTCCGGAAATTGCACGTTTTGGATAGATGTAAACCCCGAAGATTCGCTGTGGCAACTGGAACAATATCACTTTAATAATATTGCAAGAGTTCCGTTTTATGTAGCGGTAGATAAAACTAATCCCATACTGGATGTTACTTTTGACGGAATACATATTTTAGACGGCGATATCGTTTCTCCCAACCCTTATATCATTATAGAATTGGATGATGAAAATCCTTTTTTAGCTATAGATGACACCTCGGATATTAGCTTATACATTACCGACCCTGACGGCAACAAAAGTTATATTCCCTATATGAAAAACGGCTCTGAAAATTTAATTTTCACTCCTGCCCAAACTTCAGACAATAAAGCAAAAATAGAATACAATCCGTTTTTTGAAAAAGACGGTATATACAAATTGTCGGTACAAGGAAAAGATGCTTCGGGAAATTATGCCGGCGACAACGAATATTCCATTTCTTTCGAGGTAGTACAAAAATCGAGCATTACACAGGTGTTAAATTATCCTAACCCTTTTTCTACGGCTACAAGATTCGTGTTTGTACTTACAGGTTCTCAAATTCCCGACCAGTTTACCATTCAAATATTAACGGTAACCGGCAAAGTTGTCAAAGAAATTACCAAAGAAGAATTTGGAGAGATTCATATCGGACGAAACATTTCCGAATACGTATGGGACGGAACCGATAATTTTGGAGATGTGCTGGCAAACGGGGTTTATCTATACAGGGTAATAGCTAAAATAAACGGCGAAGACATAGAAATACGCAATACCAATGCCGATAATTATTTCCATAAAGGATTCGGCAAAATGTACATTATGCGTTAATTTTATGAGTGAAAATTGTTAAACAGACTATTCGCGTTTTTAATTTTCTGTAAAAAATCGGTAAATAAAAGGTTATATTTCTATAGACCTTGAGCTACCTGTTTTTCCAAAGATTATATTTTTTATATTCGCGATTGACAAAAAAATATAGATGAAAAAGTGGTTTACAGTCTTGTTCTTTATTCCATTCATTGCCGTATCGCAAATTCCGAGCAAATGTCTGGAAATTGAAAAAATATTGGTAGATGCCTGTGTTTCGGGTGGAGGATGTACCAGTGCAGCATCTCCGGCATGTAGTTGTGAAGGAAAAAATGAAATGGTGTTGTTTCAAGTAGGTCCCAATGATATTAATATTTCCGATTTATATATAGATTGGCCTAATAACACTTATAGAGGTATACAAACCCCGGATGCTACTACGGCTGCAATTACGGCAGCACTAAACTCCACCATTATCAGTTGCGGATGGTTAGTAGAACCCACAGGAGGTGTTTTACCCGCGGGGAAAAAAGTGTTGCTTATTACCTCTACCGATTTTTGTACCACTGCAAATAGTTTTGCAGGTTTAAGCGACACGCTTTATCTTATTTTTCAAGTGGCGGGTAATTATCAAGGACATTTTGTAAATTACAGTTCTACGCCGGGAATTAGGGAGTTGGTAATGGGAGTGAATTCTGTTACTTGTTATGACACCGTGCAATATGATAAAAGTTTGTTAATTAACCAAAGTGGGGGATATGGAGGTTCTACTTCGTCAAAAGACGGAGCCGGTGTAGCTTACGATTGGCCCGGAAATCCTACCTATTACAATGATGGCTGTACAGCTCCTTTGCCGCCACCTACTTCTGATACTATCTATACCGGTTCTTTTGAAGGAAATGTAGAAGATACGCTTATTTGTCCGGGTTCTACAATTACTGTAACCGGAACGGTTTCTAACGCAAAAAAATACTATTGGGAATCGTATAACGGTATTTTTGGGGATACTTCCGCTCTTACTACTACTTATACGGATACTTCTCAAACACCTCATTATATTTATCTGGTAGCAATTGAAACTTGCAACGACACTATTAAAGACAGTTTGTTTATTGATTACCATCCTAACGTTTCCGTTACACTAAATGTTTCCGAAAATATTACCATTTGCGATGGGAGTAGTACAGTGCTTTCTGCTACGGGAGCAGATAATTATATCTGGAATACAGGTGAAACAACATCGTCTATTACCATTACCACTGCCGGACAATACATGGTTACCGGGACAAATGCTTGTTATTCGGATACCGATACAGTTAATGTAGCCATTATTCCTCTCACAACCTTGACAGCTTCCGTTAGTCCTTCTACTACTATTTGTCAAGGGAACAGTGCTATAATCAGCATTACATCTTCCAATGCAACTTCTTATTTATGGTCAACTATGGAAACTACCAACAGCATTACTGTTTCTAATGGAGGAACATACTCGGTTTCTGCTACAAATGGCTGTAATACTGTTACTCAGAGTTTTAACATTTCCGTAGTGCCTGCGGTAAATGTTTCCATTTCTACACCTTCCACTTCAATGTGTAATGGCAGCTCTTTAATACTTTCGGCAACTTCCGGTTATTCTTATCTTTGGAATACCGGAGAAACCACATCATCCGTTACGGTTACCAATGCGGGAACATATATGGTGACGGCATCTAACAATTGCTTCTCAGATATAGCCTCTGTAACAATCACTACCATTACTAACATTACGGCTACTCTTAATACGTTTCCGTCTTCTACCATTTGCGAAGGGCAACAAGCCGCTATTTCCGTAACAACGAATTCATCTTCACCGAATTATTTATGGAATACGGGCGAAACATCTTCGGCAGTTTCGGTTTCTGTTTCCGGCACCTATTCGGTTACTGTTACAGATGCTTGCGGAACGGTTACAGTTTCTGAAAGCATTAATGTAATACCTCAAATTACGCTCACAGCCAATGCCTCACCTTCTCTGTATTGTCCGGGGGATGTTATTACACTTACGGCTTCGGGAGCGGATAACTATTTGTGGCAAACAGGGCAAACAACAGCTTCCATTACGGTAACTTCGGCAGGTGTTTTTATGGTAACGGGAACTAATTCCTGCTTTTCGGAATCGCTGCAAATTTCCGTAACACAAGGATATGTAACCGATGTTTCCATTACGTCGGGAGATAGTATTTTGTGTAGTTCATCAGAAACAATAATTTTACAATCTGTACTTTCCGGCAATGCTTCCATTCAATGGAATACAGGAGAAACCACATCGTCTATATCGGTAAGCCAACCCGGAACTTTTTATGTAATGGCGGTAGCTACCTGTAATACAGATACAGCTTTCTTTAATGTGTATGACAAATCGGTTTCCGTAGAGGTGTTTGCTAACCCGGCTTCAGGTATGGTTCCTTTTGAAACTCAACTTACACAAACCTCTTTAAATGCAGATGCATTTTCATGGATGTTAAATGGAAACGAAGTTGGTACCGACACTGCGTATTTATATACAATGCAAGAACCCGGAATAGATACGGTATGGTTAAAAGCGTCCAATATGTTTGGCTGCACGGATTCGGCAATGGTAACAATAGTGGGGGAAACTCAATCTACCGTATTTATACCTAATGTGTTTTCTCCGAATAAAGACGGAATTAATGAGCAGTTTAAAATAGTATTTGGCAACCCCTCTGCAGTAGAGTCGGTTTCCGTGGAAATATATAACAGATGGGGAGTGAAAATATTTGACTATCAATCTGTGTTTGGCTTTTGGGACGGACGAACATATAGCGGAGAAGAAGCTCCTGACGGAACTTATTTATATGTAGCAAATTATAAACTCAAAGACAGCGAGGCTGTAGAAGTTCGAGGAACCGTAGAGAAAACAGGCAGCAGTCGTTAGTAATAGAATTCTATTTGTGTAGCTCCGAACCCGTAATCTTTGTAGGGAGCGTCAAAAAATTGCACATTATCGTAAGAAGATAGAATTTTTCGCACTTCCGATTTTAAAACACCATCGCCAACTCCGTGAATTACAATCATTTTTTTTATCCTTTTTTGAATAGCTTCATTGAGTTTTCTTTCAAAATAATTCAACTGGATTTCTAAAAATTCACTTTTGTGAATTCCGTTAAAATTATCCAAAATTTCATGAATATGAATATCAATTACAAAGGGTTGATTTTTGGACTTTCTTTTAGAAACCTTGGGAATGGTGTTTTTATCTTTGACAGTTTGAGGATTAAGATTAGAAAATCGCTGTTCAAAAGCCTCATCAATTTTAATAACCGAAGAAATGGGATATTGTTCTTCAAACCCGTCAATTTCCACAATTACGGAATGAGTCGAAATTTTTCGGACAATTCCTTGCGCGGTATCATCAACAATTTTAACTTTATCGCCAATTTGTAATTCCATAAACACAAAATTAAATGAAATTTTCGGAGAAAAATCCTTGGCAAACAAAAACCGAACAAACCGTTTATGAAAACGAATGGATAAAAGTAACTCACCGAGAAGTTATTACACCATCAAATACTGAAGGGGTGTATGGCGTAGTGCATTTTAAAAACTGGGCAATAGGGATAATTCCTTTGGATTCTGAAGGCTATACTTATATTGTGGGGCAATATCGTTATCCGCTAAATAAATACAGTTGGGAAATACCCGAAGGAGGAGGTTTAAAAGAGAAGTCTGTTTTGGAGTCTGCCAAACGCGAGTTGCAAGAAGAAACTGGAATTACAGCCGGCAAATGGACAGAAATATTGCGAATGGATTTAAGTAATTCTGCTACGGATGAGCAGGGTTTTATATATGTAGCACAACAACTCAGTTACGGACAAGCTAATCCGGAGGAAACCGAACAGCTGAAAATCCGGAAAATTCATTTTAATGAATTATATCAAATGGTTATGAATGGAGAAATTACCGACAGCTTATCGGTAGCGGGAACTTTGAAACTGAAATGTTTGATTGACGAAGGGAAAATCAGTTGGTAGGATTTTCTTTAGCTTTTTTCAGTTGTTTTTCTAATCTTTTCTTTTGACGTTTTTCTTTTTTACTTCTTAATTCTGCATTTCTTTCGGCTTCTTCCAACTTCATTTTTTCTACATGTTTTAATGCAACATTCAAAGGAATTTTATGCCCTTTGTTAAATGCCACAATAAATGCATCGGAAATACCCAATTCTTGAATTTCGGCTTTTTTAGCTTTGGCTTCTTCATAGGTGTCGAAATTTCCGACCAGCATTAAAGTTAAATCTTTATCTTGGTAAGATTCGATTCCTTCCAATTGTAAATACAAGTTTACCAAGTGATTGGGGATAGAATCCCTAAAAGCACCCACTTGAACCCTGAAAACCACTTTTCCCTGAATATGAGCTTTAAATGAAATGTTATCCACAATAATAATCTCTTCCGAAAAAGTTTGTGGTCGGTTTACATTTACAACAAAAGCATCCGGATAACCTTTTTGCGCAATCACATCTCTCAGTTTCAATGCTTGATTTTTATGAATAAATCGCCCTACTACATATCGCACCGTTCCCGTAGAATCTATAAATGCCTCTACATTTTTTAAATCGTTAAATTCTTCTCTAATTGGAACAAGCTCTTTAAAAGCTCCTACTTGAACACCCCAGAGAGGAGTGCTTACGGTATAATCCACGTGTTTGGTAACCAAATTTTGCTTACGTTTTTTAGCATTGGTTTTCCATGTTTCATCCTTACATTCAATAAGAAAAGTTTCAATGTTTTTAGTGAAGTAGTCATTTTTGTTTTCATAAATTTTTAAAAATTCGTCTCGGGCAATTTTTGCTTTTACACACATGCCGTTTTGACTATATGCTTTACACAGATAATACCACGCAAACATGGGAGCTCGGCGTTCTGTATAAGGAATATACCCGTAATCCGGCAGAATGTTTTTGGTGGCATATTCCAAATGTTTCACGGATTTCATGCTTATAATATTTTGTTCGGTATAACAAACCCCCATTAAGTAATTGGTATAATAATTGGCAGAATCTATTTTATACAAATCCTGTAAGAGCAAATAAGCTTCTCCTGTTCGTCCCTGTCCTAAATATTGTCTTATTTTTTGAAATTTTATTCGGTATTCATCGTCATATTTAGGAGCGTTTTGTGTAGAAGATTCTTGTGATTTCCCTGAAAAAGAATAAAGTAAGATGAATAATAAAATAAATTTATGGGTTTTCATTGATGCGTTCTCCTTTTTTAC
>CAZLMS010000038.1:8023-11311 GCA_964560645.1 uncultured Flavobacteriales bacterium
AAGAAAGAGAAACCGCTTGTATAAAACAAATTGTTAATTTAGCACGGTTTTTGACTTTATTTGCAATAAATTCATTTTATTTGTAACAAGAATTTAAAAATTATGATTATGACTAAAAGATTTTTAGCCCTAAGTTTCTTTTTAATTGTTGCAGCTGTTGGTATGGCTCAACATAAATTGACGTTGGAGGCGGATGCCCAATTTGAAGGAGAAAATTATTATACCGCTATTGAACTGTACAAAAAAGCTTTTTCCAAAGAAAAAGACAAAGCCAAGAAAGTGGAAATTCTATATAAAATCGGTCGAGGCTATCATTTAATGGAAGATTTGAAGCAAGCCGAGGTGTGGTATAAAAAAGCAATCAAAGCTAATTATGACAATCCTGAAGTGTATTTGTATTTGGCTCAAGTAAAAGAGGCAGAAGGACGTTATGACGAAGCTATAGTGGATTATCAAAAATATTTGGAATTTAAACCCAACGACCCCATAGCTAAAAGAGGAGTGGAAGAATGTAAGCTGGCTCAAGAGTGGATGGATAATCCTACGGAGCATATTATTACAAATGAAGCATTGTTAAATTCCAAGTTTGAAGATTTTTCGCCTACGTACGCCGACAAAAAATACAATGCACTTATTTTCACTTCCACAAGAGAAGGTTCTACCGGCGACCAGTTGGATTCCAGAACCGGACAGAATTTTTCCGATTTATATTACTCTAAAAGAGACCGTAAAGGAAAATGGAGTGTGCCGGTAAAACTTAATGAAACCATTAATACCGAAGCAAATGAAGGAAGCGCCTGCTTAAACAGAAAGAGAAATACAATTTATTTTACTCGTTGCGGCGTAGATAAACACAAGGCTATGGGTTGTGCTATATACTATGCACCGAAAATGGGGCAAAAATGGGGAGAAGCCGTTCAAATTCATATTAACGACAGTGCTACAATCGGACATCCGGCTATTGCACCGGATGACAGTTATTTAATTTTTGCTTCCGACATGGAAGGCGGACAGGGAGGAAAAGATTTGTGGTATATTACCTATGATAAAAAATCCAAAACATGGGATACGGTTCCTAAAAACCTCGGACCTGAAATTAATACCCCTCTTGATGAAATTTTCCCCTTTGTAAGAGCAGACGGCACATTGTATTTTGCATCTAACGGACATTACGGAATGGGAGAATTAGACATTTTTAAAGCTGAAAAAATCGGAGATATGCAATGGGGAAATGTGGAAAACTTGAAATATCCGATTAACTCGCCGGCAAATGACTTCGGAATTATATTTGAAGGAAATCGCGAGCGAGGTTTTTTTACTTCCAGTAGAGACGGAGGCAGGGGGTCTGATGATATTTACAGCTTTTACATTCCGCCGCGAGTGTACGTAATTCAAGGTACGGTAAAGGATGTGGACACTAATGAACCTATTCCCGGAGCAACGGTTACCTTAAAAGGTAGTGACGGCACGGTGGTAGAAGTAAAAACAGATGAACTCGGTTTTTATAAATTTGACAACAAAGAAGGTTCTAAAGAACGAATCGTATTGGAAGGTGTAACGTACGAAATTGTAGTTTCCGCACCTGATTATTTGGTAGGAAAAGGAAAAGAATCTACCGTAGGTGTGGAAGAATCTACCACTTTTGTGCATGATTTCGGACTGCAGTCTATCAGAAAGGACGAAATCCGTTTTCCGGAGGTGTTATACGATTTGGACAAATGGGAATTACGTCCCGAATCTAAAGACTCACTTAATTTCTTATATCAAGTGTTGATAGATAATCCTACTATCGTAATTGAATTAGCTGCCCATACTGACTCGCGGGGTAGTGCCGAATACAACTTGGAACTTTCTCAAAAACGTGCCGAATCCTGTGTGAACTATTTAATTAGTAAAGGCATTGACCCCGAAAGATTGGTTCCTAAAGGATATGGAGAAACTCAATTGATTTTTTCCGATGAAGATATAGCTAAACTAGAAACCGAAGAAGAAAGAGAAGCTGCTCATCAGAAAAACCGTAGAACAGTGTTTAGAGTATTGAGAACCGACTTTGTGCCTAAAAATAAACCTGCTGAAGAAGGCGCTCAAGAAGAAAAAGGAGAATAGCTTAAATACAAAATATAGAAAAGCACTCTGTTAATCAACAGGGTGCTTTTTTATTAAACATAATTACAAATGACTGAGAGCAAATACGATTTAAGAGGTGTATCGGCAGATAAAACAGATGTACATAACGCTATAAAGAATATAGATAAGGGATTATATCCGAAAGCGTTTTGTAAAATTGTTCCCGATATACTTACCGGCAGCCAAGAGCATTGCATAGTAATGCATGCCGATGGTGCAGGCACTAAATCATCCTTGGCATATTTATACTGGAAAGAAACCGGAGACATTTCGGTATGGAGAGGAATTGCACAAGATGCTATTGTGATGAATACAGATGATTTGCTGTGTGTAGGAATTACCGATAACATATTATTATCATCCACCATCGGCAGAAATAAAAATTTGATTCCGGGAGAAGTAATAGCAGAAATTATTAACGGAACGGAAGAATTTTTACAAAAACTGCGGGATTTGGGAATTTCTATTTATTCCACCGGTGGAGAAACGGCAGATGTAGGCGATTTGGTAAAAACCATTATAGTAGATTCTACCGTTACGGCTCGAGCTAAGCGTTCCGAGATAATTTCCAACGACCGCATTCAACCCGGAGATGTAATTGTAGGATTGGCATCTTTCGGAAAAGCTGCTTATGAGGATGAATACAACGGCGGAATGGGAAGTAACGGACTAACTTCTGCCCGTCATGATGTATTGCATAAAATATATGCCGAAAAATACCCTGAATCGTATGATAATAGTTTGCCGGCAGATTTAGTTTACGCAGGTTCCAAAAAATTAACCGACACCCTTGAAGGAGTTCCTTTGAATGTGGGCAAACTCATCCTTTCTCCTACAAGAACATACGCGCCTGTTATTAAAGAAGTATTAAACAATTATCGCGGACAAATACACGGAATGGTACATTGCAGCGGAGGTGCTCAAACCAAAGTTTTACATTTCGTGGAAAACCTGCATGTAATAAAAAACAATTTGTTTCCGGTTCCGCCTTTATTTAAACTTATTCAAGAAGAGTCAGGAACATCTTGGAGTGAAATGTATAAAGTATTCAATATGGGGCATAGAATGGAGTTATATGTTCCCGAAAAAATAGCAGACGACATTATCAAAATTTCTCAAAGCTTTGATGTTGACGCACAAATAGTAGGATATTGCGAAGCG
>CAZLMS010000038.1:11321-12083 GCA_964560645.1 uncultured Flavobacteriales bacterium
CGTATAAAGGCAAAAAACTTACCATAAAAACCGAACAAGGAGAATTCACCTATTAAAAAATTAGAAAAACAATGATAGACAAATTAGAAGCTATAAAAGATCGTTATGAAGAAGTCGGTAAACTTATTGTAGATCCCGACATTATTGCCGATCAAAAAAAATACCGCACATTGGCTAAAGAATACAAAGATTTGGAAGAAATTGTGAAAGCATATAAAGAATATAAGAATGTGATAGACAACATACAATCCGCCAAGGAAATTCTTCAAAACGAAAAAGATTCCGAATTTCGGGAAATGGCTAAAATGGAATTGGAAGAACTCGAGAAAAAAGAAGAAAAACTCAAAGAAGAAATAAAAATACTTTTAATTCCGAAAGATCCTGAAGATGCTAAAAATGCAGTAGTAGAAATTAGAGCCGGAACAGGGGGAGATGAAGCCAGTCTTTTTGCAGGAGATTTGTTCCGCATGTATTCTAAATATTGTGATAAAAAAGGCTGGAAAATAGAAATTGTAGATTACAACGAAGGAACTGCAGGAGGATACAAAGAAATTATTTTCAATGTTACGGGACAAGATGTATATGGAATTTTAAAATATGAATCCGGTGTGCATCGTGTTCAGCGTGTGCCGCAAACAGAAACTCAAGGAAGAGTCCACACCTCTGCGGCAACGGTGATGGTGCTTCCCGAAGCCGAAGAATTTGACGTGGAAATCAAAGAAAGCGATTTGCGTGTAGATTCTTTTTGCTCTTCAGGTCCGG
>CAZLMS010000039.1:0-1357 GCA_964560645.1 uncultured Flavobacteriales bacterium
ACCCCTCAAAAATATAAAAAATACCTGAAACAGTTCGGGATACTCGTATGCAATCCCACGTTAAATACCGCCGGTTTAAATCAAAATTAGGGGTAATTTGAGCTTTAAGCAACTTGGTTCTATAAAACAAAAAAAGCACCTCTCAAGGAGATGCTTTTTCTATAATAGGCAAATCTTCTATCGCAACTATCCTTCTAATTTTTGCTTCACTTCCACTTCTTCAAATGCTTCGATGATATCCCCCACTTTTATGTCGTTAAATTTATCAATATTTAAGCCGCATTCATAACCGGCTGTTACCTCTTTTACATCATCTTTAAAGCGTTTCAAAGACCCGAGTTCTCCCGTATAAACCACAATACCGTCTCTAATAATACGAACTTTATTGTTTCGGGTTATTTTTCCGTCTTGTACATAGCATCCCGCAACAGTTCCCACTTTGGATATTTTAAAGGTTTCTCTTACTTCTGCCGTTCCTACAATTTTTTCCTCTATACGAGCGGACAGCATACCTTCCATAGCCGCTTTCACATCTTCAATGGCATCATATATTACGGAATATATGCGAATTTCCACGTCTTCTTTTTCGGCTAATTTTCTTGCACTTCCCGAAGGTCTTACTTGAAATCCGATAATTACGGCATCGGAAGCTGCTGCAAGCATTACGTCGGAATCCGATATTTCTCCTACTCCTTTATGAATAATGTTTACTTGTATTTTTTCGGTAGATAGTTTTAATAAGGCATCGGAGAGTGCTTCTACAGAACCGCCTACATCTCCTTTTACGATAAGGTTAAGTTCTTTAAATTCTCCTACCGCCAATCTTCTGCCGATTTCATCGAGTGTAACTTTTTTCTGTGCTCTAATGCTTTGCTCACGTAGCAATGTTAAGCGTTTTTGGGCTATTTGTTTGGCTTCTTTTTCATCATCCATGACTACGAACCTGTCTCCTGCATTAGGCGCTCCCGGAAGTCCTAAAACGGCAACGGGTGTAGATGGAGGTGCTTCTTTTACCGGCTTGTTTCGTTCGTTGAACATGGCTTTTACTTTACCTGCATAACAGCCGGCAAGCATAATGTCTCCAATTCTTAGTGCTCCGTTTTGAACCAATACATTGGCTACATAACCGCGTCCTTTATCCAATGATGCTTCTAATACCGTACCTTGAGCTTTTCTTTTCGGATTGGCTTTTAGTTCAAGCAATTCTGCTTCCAACAGCACTTTTTCCAGCAAGTTATCTACATTGGTGCCTTTTTTGGCGGATATTTCTTCGCATTGATATTTTCCTCCCCAATCTTCCACCAAAATATTCATATTAGCCAATTCTTCTTTTATTTTATCCGGATTAGCATTAGGT
>CAZLMS010000039.1:1367-11883 GCA_964560645.1 uncultured Flavobacteriales bacterium
TTGGGTTTATCTATTTTATTGATAGCAAAAATCATAGGAACTCCTGCCGCTTGCGCGTGGTTAATCGCTTCGACGGTTTGCGGCATTACACGGTCATCGGCAGCTATTACAATAATTACAATATCGGTTACTTGCGCTCCGCGGGCTCGCATAGCGGTAAATGCTTCGTGACCGGGGGTGTCGATAAATGTTATTTTTTTGCCGTTATCTAATTCTACAGAGTATGCTCCAATGTGTTGGGTAATTCCTCCTGCTTCTCCGGCAATTACGTTTGCATTTCGGATATAGTCGAGCAAGGAGGTTTTACCGTGGTCCACGTGTCCCATTACGGTAACAATAGGCGGACGTTCCACCAAATCTTCGGGTTTATCTTCTTCATCCTCAACAACAATTTCTTCTTCATCTACGGAAACAAACTCTACCTGATAACCGAATTCTTCGGCTATAAGCTCCAAGTTGTCTTTGTCAAGCCGTTGGTTTATGGAAACAAACAGCCCGATAGACATACATGCGGAAATGATATCGGTAGGTGATACATCCATCATATTGGCAAGTTCGCCTACCGTAACAAATTCGGTTACTTTTAATACTTTTTTCTCTAATTCTTGTTGAAGTTCTTCTTCTTCGAGTTTTTTACGTATTGCTTCTCTTTTTTCTTTTCTGAATTTTGCCCCTTTGTTTTTTTGGCTTTCTAACCTGCTGAGGGTTTGTTTAATTTGTTCTTTAATTTCTTCTTCGGTTAATTCAACTTTGGGCGCTGCTTTCTTTTTGTCTTTTTTGCCTTTGGAAAGGTTCTTTTTAAATTTTGCATCGTCTTTTGCATTGGGATTAACGGAAACAATGCGTTTTCTTTTTCTTTTAGCTGTTTTATCGTCGGAAGAAGAAGCTACGGGTTTTCTTTTTTTCTTTTCCGGTTCTTTAGGCAGTTCTATTTTGTCCACCACTTTAGGACCTTCGAGTTTATCTATCTTCGTTTCAATATGTTCGGGTTCATGCGCCGGTTCGGTTTCTTCTTTAGCTTCAGACGCTTTATCCAATTGATTTTCAGATATAACTTTTTCAGATGATGTTTCTTCAGCAGGTGTTTCTTTTTTCTTTTTCGATTTTTTAATTTTCGGGTCTATTTTATCCAAATCGATTTTATCGATGATTTTGGGTCCTGCTGTTTGTTCTTCTTTTTCCTCTTTTTGCTCCGGCTTAACTTCGGGAGCAACTAATTCTATGGAAGGTTCGTCGGAGACATTGGTAATTATTACTTCTTCCTCTTCTTTTTCTTCCGGAGGAAGTTTTCTGCTTTTATCTTCCTTTTCTTCTTCTATGCTAATAGTTTTTCGAGGTGCGGAAGATGGAGTTTTTACTTTTTCGGATTGTTCTTTCTTTGCTTTTTCGCTTTGAAAAGCTTCCAGTAAAAGGTTGTAAACGTCGTCGTCTATTTTGGTGTTGGGTTTGGCATCAATATCAATGCCTTTTTCTTCAAAGAATTGGGCAATAGTATTGATACCGACATTTAATTCTTTTGCTACTTTACTTAAACGTTTTGGTGCAGCCATTGTAATTTTTTTGTTTTTAGGGTAAGCCTTTTTTATTCAAATTCGGCTTTTAATATTTTTTTAACTTCTTTGATGGTTTCTTCTTCTAAATCTGTACGTTTTACAAGGTCTTCATCGGGTAAATCCAATACACTTCGAGCAGTATCGCAACCTATAGCTTTTAGTTCGTCTATAATCCAAGAATCGATTTCATCTGCAAATTCTTCCAAATCCACATCTTCGTAATCTTCGTCTGTTTCACGATATACATCTATTTGATATCCGGTTAATTTACTGGCTAATTTAATATTATGCCCGCCTTTCCCGATAGCTAAAGAAACTTGGTCGGGTTTTAAATACACATCTGCTCTTTTTTCTTCTTCGTTAATTTCAATAGAAGATATTTTTGCCGGACTCAATGCTCTTTGAATGAAAAGGATAGGGTTATTGGTATAGTTGATTACATCAATATTTTCGTTGCGAAGCTCGCGTACAATTCCATGGATTCTGGAGCCTTTCATTCCCACGCATGCTCCAACCGGGTCTATTCTGTCGTCATAAGATTCTACGGCAACTTTGGCTCTTTCACCGGGTTCTCGCACAATTTTACGTATTTGTATCAAGCCGTCCAACACTTCGGGAATTTCTTGTTCAAAAAGTCGTTCCAAAAACACCGGAGATGTTCGGGAAAGAATAATCACGGGATTGTTGTGTTTCATTTCTACCCGGGCTACTACGGCACGGATAGTATCGCCTTTTTTGAAACGATCGTTGGGAATTTGTTCGGATTTGGGCAATATCAATTCGTTGCCTTCTTCGTCCAACACTAAAATTTCTCTTTTCCAAATTTGGTAAACTTCGCCGGTAATAATTTCTCCGACTTTATCTTTATATTTCTGATAAATAGAATCTTTCTCTAAGTCCATCACTTTGGATAGAAGGTTTTGACGCATAGCTTGTATAGCTCTTCTTCCAAAGCTTTCAATAGGAATTTCTTCTGAAACTTCTTCTCCGACCTCAAAGTCAGGTTCAATTTTAATGGCTTCGGAATAAGCAATTTCACGGTTTTCGTCTTCTACTTCTCCATCCGGAACCACGATACGGTTTCGCCAAATTTCCAAGTCGCCTTTATCGGGGTTTACAATAATATCGAAGTTTTCGTCTGTACCGTATTTTTTAACAATCATGTTTCGGAAGACATCTTCCAGGATTTTCATCATAGTGGCTTTGTCAATGCCTTTAAATTCTTTAAATTCCGAAAATGATTCGATAAGTTTATCTGTTTTCATTTCTGTAAAAAATTAAAATTTTACAATTCTTTTGGTTTTTTTTATGTTTTCTAATGGTATTTTAAGAGTAACTTGTTCTTTGTTTTTTTTGTCTATTTTTTTCTCAGTCAACAGCTCCATTTCATTTTCTTTAAAGTCGAGCATTTTGCCTTTATAGGTAATTCCGTCCGTTAAAACAACTTCTACTTCGTTTCCTTTGTTTTTCAGATATTGTTGTTCTACTTTAAAGGGTTCCAACATACCGGGCGAAGAAACTTCCAAGGAAAAGTCTTCTGTTTCGCGGTCGAGATGAGATTCTATAAACCGACTCAACTTTGCACAGTCGTCAATGGTAATTTTTCCTTCGATTTTATCCGCTTCTATTCTAATATCATTATTGGCAGATATTTTCACATCTACCAAAAACATCTGATTTTCTTTTAAATAGCTTTCCAATATTCTATATATGTAGTCTTTGGCAATCATGGTTCAAAAAAAAGAGGGGAACACATCCCCTCTTCCCGTTCTTTTATGTTTTTACGGTGCAAATATACAAAAAAATGTGATATTTAATTGAATTTGCTGCTTAATTTATCTTCAGACGTTACCTTATTGCAAAACCTTCCTAACTTTGCACAATGATTTCTCTCAACGGTCATATTATTTCCGGCTCTGACGAACAGCTGTTTTTAAACAGGGCTTTTAATTACGGCGATGGAGTGTTTGAAACCATTAGAGTAATTAATCGCACTCCGCTGTTTTTATCTGAACATTTTAACCGGTTGGAAAGAGCCTGTGAAATTGTAGAACTCAAACTTCCCGAAAATTTTCGAGTGCTTTTTACGGAACACATACAAGAAATTATTTCTCGAAGTAATTATTCGTCGGCACGTGTGCGATTAACCGTTTTCAGGCAAGCCGGAGGCGCTTACATTCCTCAAACCGATGATTCGGAGTTTTTAATTCAAATTTCTCCTTTAAAAGATGATTTTTACTTACCTCACCCTACCGGTTTACAGATAGATGTGTTTAAAAAACATTTAAAACCGCTTAATGTGCTTTCTACCATTAAATCATGTAGTGCTTTACCAATGGTGATAGCAGGAAGTTATGCTCGAAAAAACAATTTGGACGATGTTATCCTCCTCAACGAACTGGGGAGCATTGCCGAAGCGACTTCTTCTAATATTTTTATTTTAATCAACAATGTGTTATATACTCCGGATATTCATCAGGGAATTTTACCGGGAATAATGCGGCAACAAGTAATAGAACTTGCACAAGAAGATATGAAACGGGAAGTTGTGGAATGTCAATTGCCGCCCGAAATTTTAAATAAAGCGGATGAAATCTTTTTCACCAATGTAATTAAAGGAATTGTGAGGGTGAAAGGATATAAAAACAAACGTTTTTTTCACGATTTTTCCGACCGGCTCATCAATCTTCTTAATCAAAAAGTAAAGTTAATTACCGCTGCTGCTTCTTACCAAAAGTAATCAGTTTTCTTTTAAAATATACCCGTCTCAACCAACCGGGTAATATCAAAATTCCTATAAATATATAAGGATAATAGCTTATCAATCTCCATAAAAAGGCTAAAGTAGGTGCCAATCCGTAGGGTATAAACTCTTTTAAATATTCATTGAAAGCAAATTCCGCCAAGCCGCTGCCTCCGGGTGTAGGGCTAACCAACATAATTACCCACATTACCAACTGTCTTCCGAAAATTAAAAAATGTTCATTGGTAAAAATAAATGCCAATATGAGAAAATTAACTACCAAATAACGAGCTGTCCAAGAAAAGTAAGTAGCTGCCAATGCTTTTAACCAATAATTCCATTTTTTGGTTTTGGCTTCTTCGGATGCCATAACAATTTCTTCTCCTGTTTTAACCGCTCCTTGTTTCCATCGTTTTAAAAAAGAAATGCTAAATATTTTTTCCAATAGTTTTTTGGCGAAATGAGGGGCTTTAAAAATTCCTATCGAAATAAAAATACTGTATAAGCAAATAAGAAAATAGCTGATATAAAACAAGGATTTGGTTCCCGAGGCAAGGTTCAAAAATCCTGCGTCCACCTCTACCGGAAACAAAGTTTCTGCAGGAAGCAAAGCGTAAAACAAAGGTACCATTGTTATGTAAAACAACTCATCGAAAAGAGAAGTTAGTAAAATAATAGCCGTGCTTTTTCCCAAAGGAATTCCTTCTCTGTTTAAAATAAGAATAGCAATAGGCGCACCGCCTACCACGGAAGGAGTAATTGAAGAGGCAAACTCCCATAAAAAAATTACATCAAACGCTCTTCGCCAGGATAGTTCATTATCGGTTAAAATTCGGATTCGCCACATATATGCTAAATCTCTCACCGCCATCATCAGCAATGCAAGAAAAATATATCCTGCTGTTCGCCAACCCCAATCTATTTTATTAAACGCTTCTTCATCAAAATTTTTAACCAGTAATGCCACTGCTACCGAAATGCCCAACAAAACAGGTAAAAACAGGTTTCGTTTCTTTAAAAGTGTTCGTATGGGATTTCGGGGTTTTCGCTTCATTGTATTATTTTTGTGCCAAAAATCACATGCGCACTTTCTTCTATCTTTCTACTTGCGACACTTGCAAAAAGATAATGAAAATGCTTCCCTTAGGCAGCAAAGTTAAGCTACAAGACATTAAGTTTGAAAAAATATCGGAAAAACAGCTCTCGGAAATGGCAAAACGGGCAGGAAGTTATTCTGCTTTATTTTCCAAAAGAGCCAGATTGTATAAAGAAATGGACTTGAAAAACAAAACATTAAGCGAAGATGATATAAAACAATTGATTTTGAAAGAATATACTTTTCTAAAAAGACCGGTATTGGTAATAGACAATGATATTTTCATTGGCAATTCTTCTAAAAATGTAGAAGCAATGAAGAAAGTGTTGGAAAACATAGAAAAAGATGCATAAAAAAGAAAAGTGATTATTTAATCACCTTCATTTATATGATAGTTATCATGCTTTTAAAAGCAAAGCATTTTTTGTTTTCATTTGCATAATAAGTTATTATCATCAGGATTGTCGGCGACACCTGTGGTAAACGATGATGGGCAAGTTGTCGGGATGATTGATTCCGATAATATTAAAGAGTTTATGATATTAAAATTATCACATGAGTTAAAAAATTAATAAAATGAAAAAAATCATCTTCACATTTATTGGAATATTGTCTCTTTTAGTAGTATCTGCTCAGCAATTAACCGCTGACGAAATTATTAAAAAAGCCGAAGATAAAATAAGAGGCAACTCCTCGTATGCCGAATTTACCATACAAATTATTCGTCCCAAATGGACACGCGAAATGCAAGCCAAAGTATGGAGTTTGGGTACCAAATACTCTTTAATTCTTATTACCGCTCCGGCAAAAGAAAAAGGAACTGTTTTTTTAAAACGGGATAAAGAAATATGGAACTGGGTGCCTTCAATTTCACGAACAATTAAACTTCCGCCCTCAATGATGTCGCAAAGTTGGATGGGCTCTGATTTTACAAATGATGATTTGGTAAAAGAATCCTCAATGGAAAAAGATTATACTCATAAATTGGTTGGCGACAGTGTGGTTGACGGTCGTGATTGTTACAAAATTGAATTAACCCCCAAGCCTGATGCCGCTGTTGTGTGGGGAAAGATTAT
Organism: uncultured Flavobacteriales bacterium; assembly: GCA_964560645.1. Taxonomy (GTDB): domain Bacteria; phylum Bacteroidota; class Bacteroidia; order Flavobacteriales_G; family NORP312; genus CAZLMS01. The sequence goes on from CAZLMS010000039.1 coordinate 7,836, forward strand.
CACTTTTATTGACAAGAAAGATTTTTTGCAATTGCGTACCGAATTTTATGATGAAGACGGCTATTTAGTAAACATTATGACAGGTAAAGACATAAAAATGCTCGGCGGAAAATTGTTGCCTTCAAAAATGGAAATGATTCCGGTAGATAAACCCGGGAACAAAACGGTGTTGATATATCAAAAACTGGAATTTGATATTCAAATATCGGAAGATTTCTTTTCTGTAAACAATATGAAAAGAGTTAAGTAATGCTAATAAAACTTGCTTGGCGAAATATATGGCGAAATAAACGCCGAACATACATTACAATGGGCGTAATGTTTTTTTCCGTTTTGTTGGCTATTTTAATGCGTTCTATGCAAAACGGTGCTTACGACGAAATGATAAATAACGTTGTGGGGTATTATACCGGGCAAATACAAATTCACCAAAAAGGATATTGGGAAGAACAAACCCTTGATAATGCTCTTCAGCTCAATGATACATTGTATAATGTGTTGGGAAATCAATTGCCCAACCAATATACCGAACGTATAGAAACATTTGTGCTCGCAGCATCAGACAGTACAACAAAGGGTGCCATGTTGGTTGGTGTAAATCCTGAAAACGAAAATCAACTGACGCATATTGAAGAAAAATTAATCGAAGGAAATTACTTAACACCTGAAGATAACGCCGCTTTAATAGGCGAGGGCTTGGCTAAAAAGTTGAAACTTTCTGTTCACGACACTTTGGTTTTTATCGGGCAGGGCTATCATGGGGTAAATGCTGCCGGAAAATTTGCCGTAAAAGGAATTGTGAAGTTCGGTTCTCCCGAATTAAATAATCAACTGATATACATTCCACTTAAAAGTGCGCAAGAAATATTGGGAATGCCCAATTTGGTAACAACAATAGCCGTTTTTACAGACTATAAAAAAGCAGAAGAAATAAAAGCAATTTTAAGCACTTCTTTACCTGCAGATAAGTATGAAATAATGACTTGGAAAGAAATGATGCCCGAATTGGTAGAGATGATTGCCCTTGACAGTGCCGGAGGAATTTTAATGATTGCCGTATTGTATTTAATTGTTGCCTTTGTGTTTTTGGGCACGCTCATCATGATGATTTCTGAACGATTACACGAATTTGGCGTGCTTATAGCTATTGGAATGAAAAAACGCAAGCTGGCTTTAATGGTTTACCTCGAAACTATTTCCGTAGCATTGTTAGGCGTTGTGTTAGGTGTTGTGGGGGCATCTCCTGTAATTGCTTATTTTTACTTTAATCCGATACGGTTTACAGGCGAGTTGGCTAAAACCTACGAAAATTATGGTTTTGAACCCGTACTGAAAGTTTCTACCGACCCGGTGATATTTATCAATCAGGGAATTATTATTTACATTCTTGCCACGGTTTTGGCTGTTTATCCTATCCTGAAAATTCTAAAACTAAAAGCAATAGAAGCAATGCGCAGTTAAAATATGAAAACAATAATAAAAATAGCATGGCGAAATATCTGGCGACACAAAACACGTTCGTTGGTCATTATATTGGCTATGGCTTTGGGATTAGTCAGCGGAATATTTATATTGGCATTAAACTGGGGTTTAAGTATTGAGCGTGTCAATAAAGCTATTGCTACAGAAACTTCACACATTCAAATTCATCATCCTAAATTTAGAGAAGATTTTGACCCGAAATATAATTTCGCAATTGATACAACAATTTTTGCCAAAAATGAAAAAATAAAAGATTTTGCTCCGCGCAGTATTGTTTTTGGTATGGTTAATTCGGCAAACAGCGCTGCCGGAGTTAAGGTTAATGGGGTAAATTTCATAAAGGAAAACAAAGTAACAAAATTTAAAGATAAACTGATTGAAGGGGCTCTTGTTCATCAATACAAGCGCACACCTCCCATTTATATTTCTCAGGCTACCGCCGAAAAGTTGAAAGTCCATATCCGCTCAAAGATTGTGGTTACTTTTCAAGATGTAAACAATCAAATGGTTAGTGCAGCTTTCAAAGTACGGGGAATATTCAAAACCTCTAATTCGATGTGGGACAAAGGGAATGTTTTTGTTCCTATTACCTCGTTACAACAATTGTTGGGAACAAACAATTATCAGGAAATAGCTGTTTTATTATATAATAACGATGATTTGGAAACCGTTGCAAACGAATTACAAAATCAATTACCCACTCTAAAAGTAGAAACCTGGAAAGATATAATGCCCGAGATGAAAATGATGGTAGAGTCGTTTGACCAAATGATGAACATAATCATTTTTATTATCCTGCTCACCTTGGCCTTTGGGTTGATAAACACAATGCTGATGGCTATTTTGGAGCGCACACGCGAAATAGGAATGCTTATGGCAATTGGAATGAACAAAAAAAAGATTTTCACTATGATTATGACCGAATCATTATTGCTTTCGCTTATAGGAGTGCCTTTTGGATTGCTTGCCTCGTGGGGAATAATTGAAATGTTTCAAAAAACAGGAATAGATTTGTCAGTTTATGCTAAAGGAATGGAGGCATGGGGTTTCGATACAGTTGTATATCCGCAAATGGAACCTGAATTTTATACACAAATAACGGCTCAAGTGGTTGTAATTATGTTTTTGGCATCTGTTTATCCGGCATACAAAGCTTTAAAATTAAAACCCGTGGATGCATTACGTAAAATTTAGCTTATGAAAAATAAAATAATCATTAAAACAAGTGAGTTAACCAAAACCTATACCGATGTTGCCGTGCCGGTACATGCTGTAAATCACGTAAATTTAGAAATCACTCAAGGCGAATTTACTGCAATCATCGGTCCGTCGGGTTCGGGAAAAACCACATTGCTGAATTTGTTAGGAGGTTTGGATAAACCTACTTCCGGCGAGATATGGGTTGATGATGTAAAAATAAATGATTTATCAGATAATGAATTGATTGATTTTCGTTTGTATAATATCGGTTTTGTGTTTCAAGCTTATAATTTAATACCTGTGCTTTCGGCAGTGGAAAATGTGGAGTTCATTATGCTGTTGCAAAATAAACCCAAAGCAGAAAGGCAAAAGCGGGCACTGCAATTGCTTCAAGAGGTAGGTTTAGCCGACCGCGTGAACAATAAGCCCACCGAGCTGTCCGGAGGGCAGCAACAACGTGTAGCCGTTGCAAGAGCATTGGCATCAAAACCAAAATTTATTTTGGCAGACGAACCGACAGCCAATCTTGATTCGCACTCTACGTCAAATTTGCTCGATATTATGGAAAGATTAAATAAAGAAGAAAATTCAACTTTTGTTTTCAGTACGCACGACCAACGCGTAATAGAGCGTGCACGAAGAGTGATTACATTAGAGGACGGTAAAATTGTTTCCGATGTTCAACAAAATTAAATATACGCTTATATTGCTTTTTGCTTTTGTTTTATGCTCTTTCGGTCAAACGGAAAGTAAGAAAAAATGGAGTAAATATTTTTCTGTCAATGGTTACTTAAAAAATATGCAAACCGTTAGTTTTACCAATGCCGACAATTTAGTGGGATTACATTTTTTACACAACCGCTTTAATGCGAAATTTTTCTTAACTAAATCCATTACTGTTAATGCTTCAATGCGAAACCGATTGTTTTATGGTGAAGGAGTAAAAAATAATCCTTTTTTCGGTAAACAAACCGATGTAGATAATGGTTTGGTGGATATGTCCTTTTTACCCGTAAATGAAAAAGCGCTGGTTATGCACACAATTTTTGACCGTGCAAATGTGAATTTTTCATTAAAAAAGATGGATGTAACGCTTGGCCGTCAGCGAATAAATTGGGGAATTAATGTGGCTTGGAATCCAAATGATATTTTTAACACATACAATTTTATCAATTTTGATTATGAAGAACGCCCCGGCTCGGATGCTGTGTATATTGAATATTACCCGACAGGAATGAGCAGTGTGAATTTTGCTGTAAAACCGGCAAAAAATGACAGTTCTTGGGTGGCGGCAATGATGTATAAATTCAATAAAAACCTGTATGATTTTCAGGTTTTGGGCGGAGTGTATAATCAAGATTTTGTT
>CAZLMS010000040.1:0-11863 GCA_964560645.1 uncultured Flavobacteriales bacterium
TATATGTTTTTGCCTTTTGAAAAGAATGTTTGGACTTTGGGTTATTAGTTGGATTAAATGGAGAGTAAAAACGCTACTGCAAATAAAAAATATCAATCTCCTTTTTGGCTTTAAAAATCTGGTTATTTTTGTCGGAAAATCTAAAAACAACACATTATGAAATTTTTTATAGACACAGCTAATTTAGAGCAAATCAAAGAAGCTCAAGATTTGGGAATACTCGACGGTGTAACGACCAACCCTTCGCTTATGGCTAAAGAAGGAATTAAAGGACAAGACAATATTATGGCTCACTATAAAGCTATTTGCGATATTGTAGAAGACAACGTAAGTGCCGAGGTTATCTCTACCGATTACGAAGGAATGTTGAGAGAAGCTTACACATTAGCCGAGATAGACGAAAAAATCGTAGTGAAAATCCCGATGATAAAAGATGGCATTAAAGCCATAAAAACGCTTTCCGAAGAAGGTATTCGCACCAATTGCACATTGGTTTTTTCACCCGGACAAGCTCTATTGGCCGCTAAAGCCGGAGCTACTTATGTTTCTCCGTTTATCGGAAGATTAGACGACATTTCTACAAACGGCATGGATTTAATACGAAGCATCCGATTGATATACGATAACTATTTATTCGACACACAAATACTTGCTGCATCTGTGAGACATCCGATGCATATTATAGAAAGTGCGGAAGCCGGTGCCGATGTGGTAACCTCTCCTCTTAATGCAATTTTGGCATTGCTCAATCATCCGCTTACTGACAGGGGATTAGAAAAGTTTTTAGCCGATTATCAAAAAAGTCAAACTGCATAAATTTGAAATTATGAGAATTAAAATGTATGAAGAAAACCCTTCTCCAAAAAACTTGGAAAAGATTTCTCAGGTGTTGAAAGACGGAGGCATTATTGTAATTCCTACGGATACCGTTTATGCTTTTGCCGCAGATTTATACAATCACGATGCTTTTGAAAAACTATGCCGCTTCAAAGGCGTGAAACCCAAAGAAGCCAATTTCTCATTAATATGCAAAGATTTAAGTAATTTATCGGAATATACTACTCCTTTGCCTAATCATATTTTTCGTGCAATGAAAAAAGCACTTCCCGGCCCGTTTACCTTTATACTAAACGCCAATAACAATGTGCCTAAAATATTCAAATCATCCAAAAAAACCATAGGTATCAGAGTTCCCGATAATAATATTCCGAGAGCTATTGTGGAATTATTAGGAAATCCGTTGGTTGCTACTTCTTTAAAAGATGACGACAATGTAGTAGAATACCTTACAGACCCCGAATTGATTGAAGAAAAGTACGGAAAACAAGTGGATTTAATAGTGGATGGCGGATATGGAAATAATGTAGCTTCTACGGTAGTAGATTGCACTGACGATGAAATTGAAATAATCCGAGCCGGTGTTGGAGATGTGGCATTGTTAGTATAAAAGGATGAATAAAATTTTAATTGATAATATTGCTTTTAATTTGATAATAAAGCGATTGTGCTTTGAACTTGTAGAACATCATAAAGATTTTGCAAATACCGTTTTAATAGGAATTCAGCCTCGAGGGACACATTTTTGTACACGCATTACGCAAAAACTGAAAGAAATTCGTCCGAATATAAATGTAATTTCCGGAGCATTGGATGTAACTTTTTATCGAGATGATTTCCGACGAAGAGAAAAACCGTTAGAACCATCTAAGACAGATATCCCGTTTATGGTAGAAAACAAAAAAGTAGTGCTTATAGATGATGTGCTGTACACCGGAAGAACCATTCGAGCCGCTATGGATGCTATATTGGATTTCGGAAGACCCGAAAAAATAGAATTGCTTACGTTAATAGACCGCCGTTTTAGTCGTCATGTGCCTGTCCAACCCGATTATGTAGGTAAAACCGTAGATGTGGTAGCTAATGAAATTGTAAGAGTAGAGTGGAAAGAATATCACGGAAAAGACCAAATTATTTTATTGAATAAACCGGAATAATGAATAAAACTTTATCTGTCGAACATCTCATAGGAATTAAATACATTACCGAAGAAGATATTCATTTGATTTTTGAAACTGCCGATAATTTTAAAGACGTAATTAACCGTCCGATTAAAAAAGTTCCTTCATTAAGAGATATTACCATTGCCAACTTGTTTTTTGAAAACTCCACCCGAACCAAGCTCTCTTTTGAATTAGCCGAAAAAAGACTTTCTGCCGATGTGATTAACTTTTCAGCATCTTCATCATCCGTAAAAAAAGGCGAAACACTTATTGATACCGTAAACAACATTTTAGCCATGAAAACCGACATGGTGGTTATGCGCCATCCGAACCCGGGAGCCGCCTACTTTCTTTCTCAACACGTAAATGCCAAAATAGTAAACGCAGGCGACGGTGCTCACGAACATCCTACTCAAGCACTTTTAGACGCTTATTCCATTCGCGAAAAACATGGGAAAGTTAACGGACTTAAAATTGCAATAATTGGCGATATTACCCATTCGAGAGTAGCCCTTTCCAATATTTTTTGTTTACAAAAATTAGGCGCCGAAGTGATGGTGTGCGGTCCTAAAACTCTAATCCCTAAATACATTTATCAACTTGGCGTGAAAGTAGAATACGATTTGATGAAAGCCCTTCAGTGGTGTGATGTGGCTAATATGCTTCGCATTCAATTGGAACGGCAAGACGAACGTTTTTTTCCTTCATTACGTGAATATCACATGCTTTACGGATTAACATTAGAAAAACTCCAACAACTCCCCAAGCAAATTACCATTATGCACCCCGGGCCTATTAACAGAGGTATTGAAATTACAAGCGATGTAGCCGATTCGGAACATGCTATTATTCTCAATCAGGTAGAAAACGGAGTAGCTGTAAGAATGGCTATATTATACCTGTTGGCGGCTAAAATTCGCAATGCTTAGTTGTTATTGCAAAATTTCTTTTTTATCCAATAATCCGCCCCAAACTTCCCGCCTCCAAAGGTCATTAAAGTAAACAACATTATTAAGTAATATAACGGGATTTCAAAGCCGTTATCTCCGGCATTGAAGCCGTTCTCCCAATGCACGGTTTTAATTGCCACTATCATGGTAATTATTAAAGGAAATGAAATAATACGAACGCCTAAACCTAAAAACAGTAAAACCACTCCCAGTGCTTCCGTAGTTGCTGCCATATATGCATTTAAAGCAGGCATTGGCATGCCCATAGATTCAAACCATGAAGCAATAGCCGAAATATCACTCCATTTCATTTTAGCAGGTTCATAAAAGCCGTAAGCTAAAATCCATCGTATAGTCAACAAAGAAAAATTTTGTAAATTGTTTAGTTTCCCGGAAAAATTGCAAATTATTGTTTTCATAATCGAATGTTTTTGCTTAAAATTCAAATTAACAACGATTCTAAAAGTTGTATTGTCTTAAATTTGACATTTAAAGTTTTTATTAACCAACTTTTTTGTTTATTTGTCGTAATTTAGGTGTAAATTTGTTGAACACTAAAAGTAATGAAGAAGTTTTTTATTTTATACATATTTTTGTTTTTCACGCTTTTAGCATCTCAAAATGCTTTTTCCAGCCACATTGCAGGGGGGAATATTTCTTATCAATGCTTACCGGACGGAAGAATAGTAGTTACTTTAACTTTGTTTAGAGACTGTGCAGGAATTACCCCTTCCTCTTCCCAATCTATTGATGTTTTGAGCTCGTGTGGAGCCAGTCTTTTCTTTTCTTTGCCTCAGGTGGAAACCGAAGAAGTTTCTCAACTATGTGATTCCGAGATGGGAAATAGTGCGTGTAACGGTGGAACACTTCCCGGAATGGAGGCGTATGTATATAGAGATACTATCACTTTAGCCCCTGCATGTGACGATTGGACAATAAGCTGGACAACTTGTTGCAGAAATGATGCTATTACCAATTTTGATGCTACCAGTTCTGCCAACGATGATATATATCTGGAAGCCGAAATTCATAATATGGGCCAATATTGTAATACTTCTCCGGAATTCACCTCTCCTCCAATTCCTTATGTGTGTACAAACACCACGGTTACATACAATTATGGAGTTTATGATGTAGATGGTGACAGTTTGGTTTTTTCGCTTGTTCCTGCTCTTGACGGGCCTTCTGCTCCGGTGAACTATAATAGCGGATACAGCGGTTCAAGTCCTATTCCGGGAATGACTATTGACTCCAATACAGGAGAAATTACTTTTGCCAATGCTAATGCAGGAAATTATGTGGTAGTAGTACAAGTGGAAGAGTATAGCAGTAATGGAGACCTTTTAAGTGTGGTAATGCGAGAGATACAATTTGTAGTGATTGCTTGCAACAATAATCCACCTGAGCCGTCGGCAGGGCTTGCAAATACTACGGGTTCTGCATCCGTAAACGGTAATGTGATTACCATGCAATGCCCTGGGGAGGACATTTGTTTTGACATTTCTTTTACTGACGTAGATGTAAACCAAAATCTTACCATAAGCAGTAATATTGACAGTTTATTAACCGGTGCTGTTATTACTACTTCAGGAACAAATCCTTTAGTAGTAAATGTGTGTTATACCTATCAACCGGGAGACAGAGGAGGTTCGGTAGTATTTATCGCCGAAGACGAGTCATGTCCTATTCCCGGCTTAGCCACATTTACCGTGTTTTTCGACTTGCCTCAAGCTACTTATGCGTTTGCTACGGAAGAAAAAATATGCGGCAACATGGTTTCCCAACTTATTGCTGATAATGGAAATACCTTTACATGGTCTGTAATCTCCGGAGACCCTATAGTAGTAGGGTCAAACTTTTCGTGTAACCCTTGTGCCAACCCCGTAGCTCAGCCTTCGCAAACTACAACCTACGTAGTAACCAGTGACTTGGCAGGTTGTATCAATTCCGACACCGTAACAATAGAAGTGGTTGATAATTTGGGAGGAATATATGCTATAGCAGGCCCGGATACGTCGGTGTGTTTAGGAAATTGCTATCAAATGCTTTCTCAGGCGTTGGAAGATATTAATGAAGTAAATAATTATACATTTTCCGGAAATGCAGGGCAAAATATTATATCAAATCAGACCGTTACATCACCTGCATCCGTAAGCGGACTTTCGGCTGTCAGTATAACGCCGGGACAGTTTTATGTAAGCTCTGTCTGTTTAGACATTACACATACTTGGGACAGTGATTTGGACATTTATTTAGAATGCCCGGATGGTACTCAATTTGAACTTTCTACAGATAACGGGGGAAGTAGTGATAATTATACTAATACCTGCTTTACTGTAAACGCCACTACTCCTATTACCTCGGGGTCTGCTCCATTTACCGGAAACTATTTGCCGGAAGGCGGAAATTTGGCAAATGCTTTTGCAGGATGCCCCTTAAACGGCACATGGAATTTGGTGGTTGGTGATGATGTTGGTGGTGACGACGGAACTTTGAATTCATGGTCTCTTACTTTTGAAGAAGTATTAATTACTACTACCAACACTACCAATTTTACTTGGAATACAGGAGCTTATATGGATAATCCCAATAGTATTACGCCTACAATATGCCCTACTCAGGATACTTCTTATATACTCACGGTATATGATAATTTTAACTGTTTTACTTCAGATACGGTAAATATTACCGTTGCTCCTCCGTTTAACTATTCCATAACCAGCACGGATGCTACTTGTTACGGAGTGAGTAACGGAACAGCAATTATTACACCGGAAGGAACTTTAAGCGAATACACTTATACATGGGATAACGGACAAACTACTAATAATGCCGATAACCTTTCTCCCACACTACATTGTGTAACTGTCTCCAATACAGCATGTACTCAAGTTGCCTGCGTAACTATTTCCACATTGGGTGGATTTGTAGTAACTGTAAGTGGGACAAACCCTACCTGTAACGGATTTTCTGACGGAGAAGCTTTTTCTACCGTTACTGGCGGAACAACACCATACACTTATACATGGAGTAACGGGGAAACCACAGATGCTATTTCTGCATTGACACAAGGAACATACGCTTTGTCTGTTACCTCTTCCGAAGGATGTTTTGACAGAGATACTATTATTTTAACCAACCCTCCTGTTCCAACTATAACCCCTGTTACCATTACAGAAGCCTCTTGTTGGGGGCTTTGCGATGCGAAAGCTTTAATTACGGTTACAAGCGGCACCATGCCTTTTCAATTTATATGGTCGAGCGGAAATACTACAGCCTATTTAGATTCGGCTCTTTGTGCCGGCTCCTATAATGTAATAGTTGTGGACACTTTTGCATGTTCGGATACTTTAAACTTTAACATCATTGAGCCTGATAGAATTGTAGTAAATGTGTCTGGTGATGACACTATTTGTTTTAATAATTCTGCTACCATATATGCAACACCTTCAGGGGGAAATGGAGATTATCTTTTTAATTGGGAAAACGGGTTGTTTACCACGGATACTATTACCATCTATCCGATAGTTCCCACTACTTACACTGTTCAGGTAACCGATAAAAACGGTTGTACCGGAGATACTTCTTATACCGTTTTTGTTCGTCCGCCGCTTTCTTCATCTATTCCTCAAAAAGATACCATTTGTTCCGGAGACAGTATTATCTTGTCTATCAATATTTCGGGAGGAGATGGTAAATATTCGGCATTGTGGCAGCCGACTTTAGGTATCAATAATGTAAATGCTTTAAATCCAAAAGTGTCACCTGCTTACACTACTACTTATCAAGTAACGATAACCGACGGATGTAATTCTCCGGCCATTACAGACGAAATAAAAGTAATTGTCGGTGAATACCCCAGCTTTAGAATTAACCCTCCGACCGTTTCACGAGCTTGCTCTCCCATTGCGGCGGAATTGAGTGTGGATACGATTCAACTGGGGTATCAATATTTATGGAATTACGGTGACGGAAAAAAAGAGCTTGTAGATTTTAATCCGGTGGGGCATTTATATACCAAACCCGGTTGTTATGACGTGTCGCTTGTTGTAACTTCTGACTTAGGTTGTGCCGATACGGTAATGGAACGTTGTTTGATTAAAGTTTATCCCAATCCGAAAGCCGATTTCTCATTATCCAATTATGAACCTACTTTGCTAAATCCTGCCGTGAGATTTATTAATAATTCGGATATTGGAAATAAATGGGAATGGGACTTTGGAGACGGAGAAACTTCCGACGATTACGATCCTTTGCATATTTACGAAGATACAGGAAAGTATCTTATTCGATTGGTTATGATGACTCAATACGGATGTGTGGATACTGCTGAATTTGAATTATATGTAGATTGGGAATCGGAGGTGTATATCCCCAATGCGTTTACTCCCGACGGGGATGGATTTAACGAAGAAATTGGTCCTAAATTTATTGCAGGAACAGAATTTGAAAATTACGAATGGATAATATTTAATCGGTTCGGAGAAATCATTTTCCAAACAACGGATCCTCATGAAAAATGGAACGGAGCCGTAAATAACAGCGGAAGCATTTCACCTTCGGGAGTTTATGTGTATAGAATGGTATATCAAATGAAAGGCGGAAAAGGGTCTAATAATCCTCGGTGGGGAACAATTACGCTTCTTAAATAATGCTGTTTCAATGACCAATGAACAGCTTACCGGTTTAATCGAAGATTGTAAAGCCAATAAGCGTAAAGCTCAAAAAAAACTCTTTGAACTGTATTACCGAAAAATGTACGGAATAGCGATGCGCTATTTTAAATCTCCGGACGAGTGTCAAGATGCAGTGCAAGAGGGGTTTATTAAGCTGTTTTCTAAAATTCAAATGTTTGACTATTCCGGCTCTTTTGAGGGATGGATGAGAAGAATGTTTGTAAACACTTATATAGATATTATCAGAAAAAATAAAATAGAACCCGAGTTTGACGAAAATTTGATGGAACATAATATAGCGGATGATAATATAGAAGAAAATGCAGCAGAATTTTCATTGGAGGAAATCATAGACGCTTTGCAAAAACTACCTCCGTCTTATCGTACGGTTTTTAATCTTTTTTACATTGAAGGATATTCCCATCAAGAAATTGCTCAAATTTTAAATGTTACGGAAGGAACTTCTAAAAGCAATCTTTTTAAAGCAAGGGAAAAAATGAAATTGGCATTGGAAGAATTGAGAAATAAGAAAAACACGAACAATTGATTTTTTATATATGTATTATTTTCAATATTTTATGTTTGTTTATTCAGCTTTTGAGTTCCCGGATTTAAAAATGTTGCTTTGGCAGATGTTGTTATTAACCGATGAAAATACTAAAAAACCGTTTATATTTGCCTTGGTAAAACTAAAATTATGACTTGGACGGAATTTGTTTATGCTTTAGGTGATTTTATTGAAAGCACCTTTGTAATTATTGAAAAAGGAGGAAATGCCGTAAACAATTTTTTTATTATCGTAGGATTTGTCTTGTTTTTTTATTGGCTAAAGAAACAAGCAGATTATAATAAAGAAGCCAAAGAAAAAGGCGGTTTATTATAGCAGCGTTTTTCCGGTTGCGGATTTTAAGGTTTCCTCGTATAATTCTAAGTATTGAGGAAGAATTTTGGTTACATCAAACTTTTCTGCCTGCTTGCGGGCGTTTATTTTAAATTGCAATAATTTATCATTATCCGATAGCAGTTCTACCACTCTGTTTGCCATGCATTCTATATCTTTTACATTACATAAAAAACCCGACACCCCATTTTGATTAATTTCCTTTAATCCGCCGGCATTAGAAGATACTACCGGCACGAAAGAAGCCATTGCTTCCAATGCTGCAAGTCCGAAACTTTCATGAGCAGAGGGGATTAAAAACACATCGGATTGATGTAGTAGCGTTTCGACATTTTTTACTTTTCCGAAAAATTTAATGGAATTACAAGCATTGAGTTTTCTGCAAAGTTTTTCTACTTTGTTTCTTTCCGGACCGTCCCCTACAAGATATAATTTTGAGGGGATTTTTTTTCGTACAATGTCAAAAACTTTTATTACATCTTCTACTCGTTTCAATTTCCGAAAATTCGACACATGAATTAAAATTTTTTCTTTTTCGTTGATATACGGGGAATCAGGTAAATTCCGGATATCAACAAAATTGTATATTACTTTGATATTCTTTTGAATATCGAAATATTGGCAAGTTTCTTCTTTTAAATCGTACGACACGGCGGTAACTTCATCCGATTGATTGATGGCAAAAGTAATTACGGGTTCAAAAGATTCGTCTTTTCCCAAAAGGGTGATATCCGTACCGTGGAGTGTTGTAATAACAGGAAGGTAAGTACCTTTGGTTTTTAAAATTTGTTTAGCCATATAGGCAGCCGATGCATGAGGAATAGCATAATGTACATGAAGTAAATCCAGTTTTTCGTAAAGAGCAACATCTACAATTTTACTGGTTAAAACCAATTCATAAGGCGGATACTCAAAAAGCGGATAGTCACTAATTCTAACTTCATGATAATAAATATTTTCCATTAACGGGTCAAGCCTAAACGGTTGCCGATAGGTAATAAAATGTACTTGATGTTCCAATTGAGCAAGCTTCATACCTAACTCCGTGGCTACCACTCCACTTCCTCCGTAGGTGGGATATAAAAGAATTCCTATTTTCATTCTGACTTTTTTTACGAACATATTAAAAAAGAAAGTACAACTTGCAAATAAAGATGCAATAAATAGAAATCCTAATTTCTGGTTAAAGGAAAAGATTAAGAGACAGGTGTAAATCAGCCTGTTTAAAAACAACAAAAATAGTTTTTTGTCAAAAGGTTAATGGAGTATTTTGTAAACGAGTTCTTTTAACAATTGTCCGTCGGAGAATTGGTTGTTTTTGTATCCTTTTGATTTTAAGTCGTATGTTTTCAGCAGGGAAATTATTTGAAGCGTTTTTACAAGCGGAAAGTTGCGAGCCGCTGTCATATATTCTTTTACAAAGAAAGGATGAACACCCATTTCTTTTGCGGCATTTTTTTCCGACTTGTCTTTTAGTTGGTGGAATATCAACAGTTTGGAAAAAAAGTTAAACAGAGTGGATATGGTTACGATTAACGGATGCGATTTAGGATTTTCGGCAAAATATTTGGCAATCAAATAAGCTTTGTATTCTTGTTTGTAGGCAATGGCTTTGTTTAGTTCAAAAGCGTTGAAGTCTTTACTTATTCCGATGTTTTCTTCGATATGTTTTGCAGTAATTTTTTGGGGAGATTTTAAAGAAATCACCAATTTGTCCAATTCATTGGATATTTTGGAAAGTTCATTTCCTAAAAACTCTACCAAAATGGTAGCAGCTTTCGGTTCTATGGAAAATTGCCGTTCTTTCAAGTAATTTTCTATCCATAGCGGAATTTGGTTGTCGTATAATCTTTTGGATTCAAAATAATAATTGTTTTTGATAAGTGTTTTTACAAAAGATTTTCGTTTGTCGGGAGTACCGTATTTGTATGCCAACAATAAGATTGTTTGCGGATTGGGTTGGTTGAAATAATTTTCCAAAGCCGCCAAATCTTTCAATGATTGAGCCTCTTTTATGATAACTACATTCCATGGGCTCATCATGGGAAGCCGTTTGGCATTTTCTTGTATTTGAGCCGAATTGGTTTCTTTTCCGTATAATACTACTTGGTTGAAATCCCGTTCGCCTTCTTCTAAAAAATGATTTTCTATGTAATCGGTAACTAAATCAATGTAATAATCTTCTTCTCCGCATAAAAAATATACAGGAAGAATTTTGTTTTTTTGAATGTCGCGGATAATTTGAGAAAAAATTCGGTTGTCTTTACTCAAATCTTAAATGTTTAACAGTTAGACCGTTGTTTATTAGTTCTTTGAGCGCGTCAATTCCTATTTGAATGTGTTTTTTTACAAAAGCAGCCGTAACTTTACTGTCGCTTTCGGTGGTTTTAACGCCTTCGGGAATCATAGGTTGGTCAGAAACCAGGAGCAAAGCACCACTGGGGATTTTATTGTAAAACCCGACGGAAAAGATTGTGGCGGTTTCCATATCTATTGCCATTGCCCTGATTTTTCGCAGATAATCTTTGAATTCTTCATCGTGTTCCCATACTCTTCGGTTGGTGGTATAAACCGTACCTGTCCAATAATCCTGTTCGTGATTTCGAATGGTGGTTGAAACGGCTTTTTGCAAGCTAAATGCAGGTAAGGCAGGCACTTCCGGCGGAAAGTAATCATTGGAAGTTCCTTCTCCTCTGATGGCGGCAATGGGTAAAATGTAGTCGCCGATTTGGTTTTTCTTTTTCAGTCCGCCGCATTTTCCCAAGAATAAAACCGCTTTTGGAGAAATGGCGGAAAGCAAATCCATAATGGTGGCAGCGTTGGCGCTTCCCATACCGAAGTTAATAATGGAAATGTCCTCGTGAGTAGCCACTTGCATGGCTTTTTTAGGGTCAATAATTTGCGCCCCCGTAATTTCACAGAAAATCTCTACATAATTATTAAAATTGGTAAGCAAAATATATTTGCCGAATTCTTCTAAATTTGCACCTGTATACCGTGGCAGCCAATTTTTTACAATATCCTCTTTTGTTTCCATAATGATAGATTTAAATCTTCCGAAATACAATTTTAAATTGATTCGTAAAGACGGAAAAATAAAAATATGGGACGAATTTAGGCAAAAGTTTGTGATTTTAACACCCGAAGAGTGGGTAAGACAAAATTTTTTAACTTTTTTAACCAAAGAAAAGCATTATCCTAAAGGATTGGTAAAACTCGAACACGCATTGAAACTGAACGGACTTTCAAAACGCTGCGACGCCTTGATTTACGGGAAAAACGGAAAGCCTGTAATGATTATTGAATTTAAGAAGCCGGATGTGAAAATTACGCAAG